>JANOLM010000206.1:0-1953 GCA_031419815.1 Bacteroidia bacterium | reverse complement strand
CTTCATACTCGCCAAACCGGGACTTTATTTTTACAGGCTCTGGAAGAAATTCCGGATATATTTCTTCTGGCAGATTGTAATTAATTGTGTCTAAATCGATATAAGCCAATTTGCGCACGACATTAGTTTTTCTGTTCTCCACTTTTTCAGGAACATATGTTGATCGGTTCATCAGGTTAGGCGAGAGAAACAAACGCTTACCACTCACTGTGGCAAAACGGTTCAGCGTTAAGTCTGTGTTGACAATAGCAGAAGGGATTCTATCCTTAACATTAATCATCGAAAATGAATTGATGTCGAAACTAGGAATGTCGGTGTTGTTTTGTATCCATTTTTTTTGTTCATCATACTGATTCCCTAAAACAAAACTCAGGTATCCGTTTTCATATTGAATTCCCGAGTAGGTTGTCTTCACTTTCGCTTTTGCATTGCCGTTTGCCTGTACAAAAACATCGGCCGTTCTGGATTGTACATTTTGCTCGGCTGAGTATGCAGGTGTTTTAACAATTTTTGCTCCATTGTCGGTTATGGCAAGTGCCGTTCTGTCGCCCGTGTGTGTCCCGGCATATCCAAAAGGATTGGTCTGGCTTGTGCATTCCAGCCAAATGGTATCAGCTCCATTGGGAACAAATGTTATCGCATGATTAAATTGAGAACTTGGAAATTCTGCAATCATTTTAGAAGCGTTCTTACCCGCCCTGATTAAAGCATAATTGGATTTCACTCCAACAACCTCCAGCATCGCTATCATATAATTAGAGAGAGCCTTACAATCGCCATACCCTGTTTGATCAACGATGGCTGCCTCAAATGGTTGAAAGCCTCCAATGCCTAGTTGAATACTCACATATCTGGTTTTGTTTTGCATGTATTCATAAAGTGCTTTTGTCTTTTCCTCATTCGTCTTAAGGCCTATCGTCAATTGCGCAATTTTTCGCTTCGTCTCTTCGGGTAAAATATTCCTCCCTTTATTAAGGGTGTTGATCCATTGGCCAAATTCATCCCACGTTTGCATGCTGCCTACGTATCCGTCAAATTCAAATTTTGTTGGCGCTGCCATAATTTGTGGAACTACATCTCTCCACGAACTTAAGGGCTCAAATTTTATGGGCATCACATTTCTGAATTCCCAGGTAAGGGATTCAAAGCCATCACTAGTTTTTGCCTGTTTAGGTTGTACATCAATGTTTACTGCATGATACCGCGGGGGAATGTTGGGGGGATAAATCAATTGATAGGAAGAGTGCTGCACCGATATTTTTTCATCCGGAACTATCACCGTTCCGTCTATCATATATAAAAATTTATACTCTTTCTCATATTCAAACACAACTGTATACGGATAGGTGCTTTGAGAAAGATCTGCCGACTTCAACCTATTGTCATTATAAAGTCCCCCATCATAAGCACTGTGGTCAATTATTTCACTGTTTTTTAATTTCTTGATTAATTTGCCGGTTGCGTCATATACGCTGCCACTGAAGCTGATAACCTTGGTGAGTTTGTCGTAATCAACTTGCCTTGATGCGTATTCTTTGGCTCTCTCATTAAGAATGGTAACAGCATAGTAGGCGTATACACTCGCTTTACTCTGAGAGAGAATTTTATACACCATCTTATCTTCGCGTACGACAGCATTTACATCTTTTCGTAGCTCTTCTGAGATTTCACTTACCGGATATTTGGGGTCTCCGGCTAATGAAATGAGGGAGATCACGGATAAAACAATAGATATAATTATTCTCATTAAATTATTTTTTCTTCAACACAATTTGCTCGGCTTGCTTGGCTACCACTTGATTGTAGAATTCCTTAAGGTTAGCATACTCGTCCTGCGCAAAAAGGCTCTGGGTTACAACTAAATTGCTGGAGATATGAATTGCATTTCCTGTTTGTGTTGAGTTATAATAATATTTTGCTGTGCTGTTGGGCAACATTAATACTTTACTTTTT
>JANOLM010000205.1:0-2399 GCA_031419815.1 Bacteroidia bacterium | reverse complement strand
CCATCGCATTGCGTCCTCCTGTTTTCATCAACGGAAAATCAGGAGAAACATCATAAGGTTACCAAATAAATGGAGGACTAACGGGAGGCAACTCAGTTTTACCCGTGTTGTTTGGAGAATCATTAATGGGCTTAGCCGGATCATGTTTTGCTCCAACTGTCTTCTTTTCAAAGTCATATTCCGCGTAAGCATAGTTACCGCCTACAAAATAAGGCCATCCAAAGAAGCCTGCTTTGCTCGCTTGATTTATTTCATCATAACCGCGAGGGCCCCGTTCAGGCCCATCCTTACCCGCATCAGGCCCTACTTCTCCCCAATATAAAAAGCCGGTTTTCTGATCTACTGAAATACGGTAAGGGTTTCGGTTACCCATTACGTAAATCTCTGGCCGTGTCTTAGGTTCTCCTTTCGGAAAAAGATTTCCTTCTGGAATAGTATACGTTCCATCTGCCTCCGGATGGATGCGCATGATCTTGCCTCGCAAGTCATTTGTATTGGCCGAAGACTTTTGCGCATCAAAAGGTGAGCGCCCCTCCATCTCATCTGATGGACTAAATCCATCAGACTCAAACGGACTTGTATTATCCCCCGATGACACGTAGAGATTTTTACCTGGCCCAAATGTGAGAGACCCTCCCGTGTGGCAGCACTTGTCGCGCTGTGTTGCTACTTCAAGCATTTGCTTTTCCGATGACTGATCAATCTTTACTCCATCAAATATGAATCGCGATAATACATTGGCTGATTTTTCAGGATGCGAATAGTAAATGTAGAGGTAATGATTTTTCTCAAAATCAGGATCGTGTGCAAGCCCAAGCATTCCATCTTCAAACTTTGTCCAAACATTAAAATTGTTAATGACCTCAATGGAATCATTCTTAGGATCGTAAAGCTTAACCGCTCCTTTCCTTTCCAAAAAAATAATCCGTCCATCCGGAAGTATGTCCATTTCAGTGGGCTCATCAAAATTGTATCCCAGCACAACTTTAGTAAACCGATTTTCTTCTGGAGTATGTTTTGCCTTGGCTTCTCTAAAATCAAGTCTGCTCTTTCCGATGGCATAATTGATACCCATCCATAAATGGTTTAGGAATATTGGATCAGCATATGACTCATTCGTATGACCCATACCTGTATAAAATGACCGCCCTCCGTCAAAATCATGATACCAGGCTATGGGATGATAATCCCCATTCTCGCCTCCTTTGTAGGAAGTTTCGTCAAGCGTATATAACACTTTTATGTCTTCCGATATTTTTTTGTAGTTATACAACTCATCTGTTCGCACCCAATCCTGTGGCAAATCCTTTGATAAATCATCAGTCGTAGCTTTCTTGAATTTTGCCTCCTGGATTTCAGGATGACTTTTGAAATACGCGCCAGCTAATTTCCCGTACCACAACCAATCATATTCTGTGTCGGCTGCAGCATGAATACCAACATAACCTCCACCCGATTGAATAAAGCGCATGAACTCATTTTGCTGTGCCGGATTCAATACATCACCTGTAGTATTAAGAAACACTACCGTCTTGTACTTTTTTAAGCTGTCCTCCACAAACATCTCCGATGATTCGGTAGTGTCCACATCAAAACCTTTTTCTACACCCAACTTTTGCAATGCTAGTTTCCCTGATTTTATAGATTCGTGACGATATCCTTTTGTTTTTGAGAATACCAGTACGCGAGGTTTTTCTTTACTACACGAAGAGATTAAAAAAGCAAGAAGAAGTAAGTAAAGTAGATTTTTTTTCATGATTTTTTATTTTTCCATTGCGGTAATACACCACTCCGGAATAATTTTTAAAAAATTGTCATTGATTCCTATTCATTTCCTTGCGGCACAGCAACTTTTCGGAAGATTGAATGGATTGTTATAATTCCTTGATCTTGATATTCCGATACCACACCTGATCACCATGGTCTTGCAAGGAGATGCGACCTTTTGTAAACTTTCCGAAGTCGGCCATATTTTTAAATTTGCTTCCCGCGATGAGTGTCTTCCACTCTGGTGAGTTCATGTTTACACTCGTCACTTCTGTGCCATTTAACCAAAACGAATAGTTTCCCTTGCTAGCCAAAATACGAGCTTCATTCCATTCACCGGCAGGTTTAACAGTTTCGGTCTTGCATGAAATCAAATCGTACAAATCGCCCGCGCGGTGCTTTATAATTTTCGCATCGGGGTGACAGGCATTATCTAACACTTGAAACTCTGGACCTGTGTGCCACACATAATCGTAGTTGCCTTCTTGCACGTTGAAAATGATTCCACTATTTCCACATGCTTGAATTTTCCATTCAATGCTTAGTTCATAATTTTCATAAACGCCCTCGGTGACAATATCGCCACCATCACCCGTTTGCCAATCCTTCTTGTTGGTGGCATCCAGGTAAAG
>JANOLM010000204.1:0-3119 GCA_031419815.1 Bacteroidia bacterium | reverse complement strand
GGGCCAAGGTCACCTGTAATGGCAGCCAATGCGCCACGTTGAGAAATGGAACAGTTAGCTGAAGTGATCTGCCCTTGCACTTTGTTGCTACCATCCGCTACCCACTTTGGTGCAGCTATGTAGCCTACGCGCCAGCCCGTCATGGCAAAACCTTTTGCAAAACCATTAACCGTAATAGTGTGATCAAACATTCCCGGCAAGGAAGCGATGCTTACCCGTTCGCCAGTGAAGTTGATGTGTTCATAAATTTCATCTGCAATGATCATTAACCCTTCATGCTTGCGCACCACGGCTGCAATGTCTTCTAATTCCTTTCGTGAAAACACAGAGCCTGTGGGGTTACAGGGCGATGAGAATATAATGGCTTTGGTTTTTGGGGTAATGGCTTTCTCTACCTGGGCAGCCGTTACTTTAAAATCATTTTCAATTGTTCCTTTTACTAAAACCGGTTTCGCTTCGGCCAGGCGCACAAGTGCATCATAGCTTACCCAATACGGTGTAAAAATAATTACTTCATCGCCTGGATTAAGTAATGCCAACATCACGTTGGCAATAGATTGCTTTGCTCCATTGGAGACTACTATGTTCTCTGCTTTATAGGGAACATTATTTTCTTTCTGATACTTCGCGGCAAGTGCTTCCCGCAAATCCTGATAACCTGCTACAGGTGGATAGGAGAAATATTTCCCGTCATCGATGGCTTTTTTTGCAGCTTCGCATATATGTTGTGGGGTTTTGAAATCAGGTTCGCCCAGGCTTAGGTTGATGACGTCAATCCCTCTGCTTTTATATTCGCGGGCTTTGGCGGCCATAGCAAGTGTGGCCGATTCTTCGATGGCGTTGATGCGGTTAGAAAGGTTGTTCATGGTTTAATATAAGATCAGATTCAAAGAAAAGCATTATTACTTATAAATAGAAACGGTTACGAGTTTCGAACTTTGAGTTTCGAGCCGTTCGTCAAAGCTCAAGCCTTAAAAGAGTGTGTTAGGTTTCGGTTAATATTTTTGTTAAACACGGATTTTATCGAAGATTGGCCGGAGTGTTACCCTTCACAAAAACATGTGTAGAACCATTCTTTTTAAGACCCGGGCCGCTCTGATAAAAAAAATTGCCGGCAGTAATACTTTGCTTTCGTTCTTGCCTATCGACAGTTAGGTAGGGTGCAATTCAAATTGACGCGGCCAATATTTCGTTCCTACGGAACTTTGGTACATATGATAAACATTCTTGCTACCAATATTTCGCCTCTACGAGGCTTTTAAAGTCCCATCGGGACGAAATATTGGTAGAAGAGAATTTACCCATAGATAAAGAGCCCTGTAGGGGCGTAATATCTTAGCGCGTCAATTTGAATTGCACCCGTTAGGTAAGTAACTCCTTCAAAAAGGCAGTTGGCACAAAATTTTGAACTCAAAAGAATTTGGATGTGCCTGACAATTCAAATAAAATTTCATTTATGTGACAGCCTAAACCTCAACTCTAAGGACTAATTTCCCCATCGGTGCAAATTGTTGGTAGCCGTCCGTCCTTTCCCTAAAAACCAAAAAGTATAAGCAACCCGTATATTATCATATCTATTACACGATGAAAGAAGCATTTCTGCTGGCAATGTTGGGGCTGGCATTTTCTGTATCGGCACAACGCATCAACAATACAGCATTGTATCGTGGTATGAGTTCGCAGCAATATTTTCGTTTTCACTACGAAAATGATTACTTCTCTACAACAGACCTTTATTATACCCAAGGCATTAACGTTGAGTATGTGCACCCGGCTATAGGGAATTTTTTCATTTCCCGGCTATTGATAAGGTCGGCTTTAAAAGAGGTTAAATTTGGAATTGCCCTTCATCACGAGGGCTACACTCCTACAAGCATTTCACGTTCCGAAATTCTGACAGGCGACCGGCCGTTTGCTGCATGTTTTTTTCTCAAAAACTTCTCCATTACCAACGATGCTTCGCGCAAAGAACGAATCTCCTCTTCTCTTAGTGCAGGTGCGATCGGCTCCATGACGGGTGGTAAAGAAATACAAGAAACCATTCACCGATGGATCAATGACGACCAACCGCAAGGATGGCAGAACCAGATCCGCAACGATATAATCCTAAACTACGAGGTGGAATATGAACGCGGCCTTTTCTTCCTAAAAAATTATTTTTCCCTTTCAGGAAAAGCAGGTGCGCGTGGCGGAACACTCAATACAAAAGCCTATGCGGGCGTAATCTTCATGACGGGCTATTTTGATGATCCGTTTACAAATTTTATGAAACAGAAAAGAAAAAAACAGGTGTATCTGTATGCAGAACCCTTACTGAACATCGTTGGTTATGATGCCACGTTACAGGGAGGGATTTTCAACAGAACCAGTCCGTACACTATATCGTCAAACGATATTACCAGATTGGTTTTTCAGGGAAATGTTGGTCTTGTTTTTAAGATCAATGGAATGCAACTTGAATATTTTCAGTCCTATCTCACAAAAGAATTTGAAACAGGTGGCTCACATCTATGGGGCGGCATTCGCGTTGGGTGGTATTTGCGCAAGTAACATAATTTTTTTTCGCGCCTTTTCCGTCCGATTTCAAAATTGCCTCGGCCGTAATAGTACACAGCGGCACATGATCTGCGCGCACCTCTTCGATCTTTGAAAGGACTGCTTACGTTGCACACGATGGAAAGTGCAAATAAAATCAATGATCAGTATTTGGGCATGATGCAACAATCCATTGACCGTATGGATGCTTTTATTAAAGACATAATGGAGCTATCGCGCAATGCTCAGGTAGCATCCAAGCTGGTTATTATTGAGATCGCACCTTTTGTGAAAGAGATTTTTTCAAACCTCCAATTTATTAACGATGGCAGCTATGTAAGATTGGAATTGAAGCTCTCTTACGACCACCTTAAAACTGATGAGCACTTGCTAGGCACAATTTTCAGCAATTTGTTAGGCAATGCCATCAAGTACCATGATGTGCAGAAAGAGGATAAGTGGGTACGAGTTACGATGATGTTAGTTGATAAAACCTATTTTATTTCCATTGAAGACAACGGATCGGGAATAGAAAATCTTCACCTTGAAAAAATATTTGATATGTTTTTCGGGCATCCTCTTTA
>JANOLM010000203.1:0-8562 GCA_031419815.1 Bacteroidia bacterium | reverse complement strand
CACATGAAGTGGGCCATCACGTGCAGCATCTTTTAGGAATAACGGATAAAGTACATGCTGCACGAGGTGGACTGAGCGAAGAAGAATACAATAAATTATCCGTACGATTGGAATTGCAGGCAGATTTTCTTGCGGGAGTGTGGGCGCATCATGCGAACGAGCTTAACGATATGATCGAGAATGGCGATTTTGAGGAAGCTATAAATGCTGCCAGCGCCATTGGCGATGATCGTCTCCAAAAGCGATCTCAAGGAAGAGTTACACCCGATTCCTTTACACATGGTACTTCTGCGCAACGAGTGCGTTGGTTTACGAAAGGTTATAAGACGGGCGATACTTCACAGGGTGACACGTTTAATACCGAAGATCTTTAAGTATCTTATTTTAAGAGCAAATCAATTGTGTTAGTGAGTTTGGAATAGCATTATTTGCCTGAATTAGTTGAGAGATTGCTGAAAAAAGAAAACATTGGTTAACTTTATAGAATGGGAGATATTAGCAGACATCTTACTTATTTCAAAGTTGAGAACTTTAAACGCTTTGAATCTTTCGAGATGAAAGATTTGGGTCAGTTTAATTTAATTGTTGGGGATAATAATGTGGGTAAGACGAGTGTATTGGAGGCATTACTCATCGATTCATTGGCATTTCAAACATTTAATAATTTAGCCGGGGCACTTGAATTTAGAAATTTTAAGTACGAGCTAAAATATAGCGACTTGGATGTTTATTTTAATAAAGCCATTAACTCTCCAAGGATTGACTTTAGACTTTCGTATCAGGACAAGATAGAGTATAGTCATTCAATTAGTATAGATAAGATAAATCAGAAGGTTAAATTTCACGCTGAAATTCCTTCTGGCTCTCCCAATACGAGTGAAACTCAATTACATCAAGATTTTAGGTATAGCGACTATTACCCCTTACCCTTTATACCCTTCTATCGAGGTCATGACGAAAGCTTAACGAATTTCTATTCGCGTCTTCAAAAAAGTCAATCACTTAAGAATAAGTTTATTAAATCCCTTGGTACTCTAGTGCCGAATCTCACAAACATTGAGCTTTCAGCTGAAAGTAAAAACCCTTACTTGATAATATATCAAAGTCATCTGGACGCTACAATACCCCTCGCATTTTTTGGTGACGGTGTTTTGAAGCTATTTAGACTATTAGCCGAGATAATTGTCAATAACGGTAAGAGGTTGATGATCGATGAAATTGATACAGGTATCCACTTTAGCCACTTTAAGGAATTTTGGAAAGTGATTTTACAGACAGCAAAAGATAACGATGTCCAACTTTTCATGACTACGCATAATGAAGAGTGTATAAGGTATTTTAAAGAAGTCTTGGATGAGGATATGGCCGATCTACGGCAAAATGTCCGAAATATAACTTTGGTTGAAAATGCTCAAACTAAAGATGTAACTGCTCACACTTATAATTTCGCGCAATTCGAGCATGCGCTTAATGTGGGTAATGAAATAAGGTCTTAATAAAATGGTACAAATTTCTTTGATTGTTGAAGGCGAGGAAGATGTGCGGTTTCTTCAAGACTTTATAGATTTTCATTTTGCACAAAAGCTCAACAAAAATTCATTTGTTGTGATAGGTGGTAAAAGTGAAACGATGCACTTGTCTATTCCAAAAATTCAAACTAGTACTGACTCCGGTAAATTGAATGTAGTTCTCTTCGATGCGGATGATACTGATCACAACTCCACATTAGCTAATGTCAACAAAGCAGCTCAAAAACTCTCACTCAAATTCGATTCTGTTTTTTTATTCCCAGATAATAAATCAAAAGGCAACCTTGAAAGTTTGTTAAAGAGTTCAGTAGCCAGCGGAAATGGAAACCTTTTTAAGTGTATTGAAGACTATGCCGCTTGTAAGGATGCCTTAAACCTGAAGAGACCTAGGATAATTGACGAAAAAGAGAAATTATGGATTTACCACGGATCCTTTGAAGAATCTGGTAATGCTAAAGGCTCTAAACGGAATTACTTAGATCCTGATATTTGGGATTTGAATAGTTCGAACTTAAATCCTCTTAAGGAATTTTTGAAGGGATTTTTTAAATGAGATGCTGAAAATTCTTTCCACAAAACAAATTAAAGAACTCGATGCCCATACCATCTTGCACGAGCCCATCTCTTCCATTGATTTAATGGAGCGTGCTTGTCAGGCTTTTATTACTTGGTTTACGAAGGAATTTGAAGGCCAAAGAAAAATTGGTGTCATCTGTGGTACTGGAAATAACGGTGGGGATGGATTGGCGATAGCAAGATTGCTGAACGAACTAAATTATCCTGTCAAAGTCTGGATTGTGCGGGGTACTATGCCAGTGACGGAAGATTTTAAAACTAACTTCGATCGGATCAATGGTAAAATTGAGATGTATGATGTTACAACAAAAGATGATCAGGGATTATTTTTTGACCGTGATATATTAATTGATGCGATTTTTGGATATGGTCTTTCGCGTCCAGCAGAAGGAGTTTACGAGCAAGTCATCAATTGCATTAATCAGACAAAGGCAATAAAGATTGCTGTTGATCTTCCTTCGGGATTAAGGAATGATCAATCGTCCACCGGAAAAATAGTATTGGCGGATTATACCATTTCGTTTCAGGTGCCCAAACTCGCTTTCTTATTGCCAGAGAACCATCGCTATTGTGGTGATTGGAGCGTGGTAGACATAGGTTTAAGTAATGCATTTTTAAAAGAAGCAGATACACCTTACTATTATCTCACGCGAAACGATGTTAGAGAGAAGATTCAGATCAGAAAAAAATTTGATCATAAAGGAACGTATGGTCATGCTTTGCTGATTGCAGGTAGTTATGGGAAAATGGGTGCGTGTGTGTTATCGGCAAAGGCGTGCTTGCGTGCAGGGGTGGGGTTATTAACGGCTCATGTTCCAAAATCTGGTTATAACATTATTCAAACCTCGGTTCCCGAAGCGATGGCTTCCGTGGATGAACATGAAGATTTTTTTTCTACTATACAACAACTCGATCAGTTTACTTCCATTGGTATCGGCCCAGGAATAGGACAATCCGAAGAAACGATAACAGCATTTTCAAACATAGTGAAGCAGGGGAGATCTTTAGTAATTGATGCAGATGGATTGAATATTCTTTCTGCGAACCCTGAATTAATTGGTTTAATAAAAGCGGGCAGCATTCTTACTCCTCATCCAAAAGAATTTGAAAGACTTGTGGGTATCTGGCAAAATGATTTTGATCGGTTGGAAAAGCAAAAGAAATTCTCTGTGCAGACAAAGTGTGTCATTATTCTGAAAGGAGCGCATACCTCCATTGCCACTCCTGATGGAAATGTTTATTTCAATTCAACAGGAAATCCGGGTATGGCAACCGGTGGGAGTGGCGATGTTCTTACCGGAATTTTAACAGGGCTGCTAGCGCAGGGCTACTCGGCAGAAGACACGTCCATTGTTGGGGTTTATTTGCATGGACTGTCTGGAGATATTGCTGCCCGCGAAAAGGGCTCACATAGTCTTATTGCTTCAGATATAGTAGACTTTCTTCCAGCAGCATTTAAAAATGTTTTGAATTAATTGCGGCTTTGCGTGAAAAATCTATTTTTGCCTTTCAAAATTTAAGCTATGAATAAACCCGTTGTCTTTTTAATGCTATTTATTCTTGTTTTGGCCTCAAGTTGTGCCCAAAAAAAGGATTATGTGATTACGATCAAAACGCAATACGGTGACATGATTGCCATCTTGTATGATGAGACTCCAAAGCATAAGGAGAATTTTATCAAGCTTGCCAAAGAACATTATTTCGACAGCCTGCTTTTTCATCGCGTGATTGCGGGCTTTATGATTCAGTCTGGTGATCCTAATTCTAAAAAAGCCAAGCCAGGAGAGCCATTGGGAATGGGCGGTCCAGGCTATACTGTTCCAGCAGAGTTTAATTCAAAGTTTTTTCATGAGAAAGGTGCATTGTCTGCTGCACGTTTAGGTGATGATCGAAACCCAGAGAAAGCATCCAGCGGAAGCCAGTTTTATGTAGTTCATGGAGCGGCTATCCCAGAGGCGAGTATCAATGATCTTCGCTATGATCAAATGAAATTAACAATGGGCTTGCGACAAATTATTTCAAAACCTGAAAACAAATCCTTGCTAGATTCATTAAATGCTCTCTACTATGCGGGTGATATGCAAGCCTACCAGAAAAAAGTATTTAGTCTTGTTCCGCGTGTTGAAAGAGAAACAGGTACAACGGTGACAAAGGAAGTGTCACCAGAAAAAATAAAAGCCTATTCAATTGTTGGAGGCGCACCTCATCTTGACGGAGAATACACCGTGTTTGGAAAAGTAATCAAAGGCCTTGAAGTTATTGATCAAATTGCGATGCAGCAGAAGGATGGTAGTGACAGGCCACTTGCTGATATTCGAATGACAGTAACCGTGGAGGAGATGTCGAAGAAGAAAATCACGAAAGAGTATGGATATGTTTATCCGGACGTTAAACTATGAAAATCCTCATTACTGGTGCTAACGGCTTATTAGGTCAAAAACTGACTTTGCTGCTTATTCAAAAGCAAGACATTCATACGATTGCCACGGCCAGAAAATCGGTTAACTATAAATTAAAGAATGCTGAGTTTCGGATTTTAGATGTAACGGATAAAAAAGAAACTGAAAAAGTAATTCTCGAAGTAAAGCCTAATGTGGTGATCCACACCGCAGCAATGACGCAAGTCGATCAATGCGAGACAGAGCGCGAGGCTTGCTGGAAAGCAAATGTAACGGCTATTGAGTATTTGATAAGCGCCTGCGAAAAAGTAAATGCATTTCTCGTGCATGTTTCCACCGATTTTATTTTTGATGGTTCGCATGGCCCTTTGGATGAAGCAGCCATTCCTAACCCTGTCAGCTATTATGGCGAAAGTAAATTGGCTGGGGAAAAATTGGTGATAAATAGCAAACTGGACTGGGTCATTCTTCGCACAGTTTTGGTTTATGGAATTACCGAAGATATGAGCCGCTCCAACATTGTGTTATGGGTAAAGAAAAGCCTGGAAGAAGGCAAGTCCATCAACGTAGTAAACGACCAATGGCGCACACCAACTCTAGCAGAAGATTTGGCCATGGCTTGCTATCTGGCAGCAACAAAAAGAAGCAAAGGAATTTTTAATATATCCGGAGAGAAAATGATGACCCCTTATGACATTGCCATAGAGACCGCAGACTTCTTTGGACTGGATAAATCATTAATCAAGGAAACGGACTCCTCAAAATTTAAACAAGTCGCAGCGCGTCCGCTCAAAACAGGATTTATTATAGAAAAAGCAAAGCGTGAACTTGGCTATCAGCCGCATTCGTTTCGGGAAGGACTTGAAGTTATCAGAAAATCGTTAAACGTTAATCGTTAATTGGGTGCCGTACTACTAATAACGGATACCGATTAACAATTAACGGCTTGTTACTTCGGGCAATTCTTCTAATCTTCACGCACTTTCTAACCAATATTTTATGACTGAAAATCGTGGACAATGGGGTTCTAAATTCGGATTTATCATGGCTGCGGCCGGATCAGCAGTAGGTCTTGGTAATGTGTGGAGGTTTCCATATTTAACCGGAGAAAATGGTGGGGCTGCTTTTGTTTTGGTTTATGTCTTATGTGTGGTGTTGGTAGCAGTACCCATGCTCATCAACGAGATAGCGTTCGGTAGACTGACTGGAAAAAATCCAGTTGGGGCAGTTCAAAAATTGGGAGGTAATAAATTCTGGGTTGGGTTGGTAGGAGTACTTCCATTGATTGTCACCTTTGTTGTACTTAGCTATTACAGCACTATTGCCGGTTGGACGGTTGGCTACATTTTTACTTCCCTCTTTTCCATCAAAACATCTTTTTCTGAATTCATCGCCAATCCCGTCTATGTTATTCCGCTTGGTGCTGCCGTGATTTTGATGACAGCTTTTATTGTTTTGGCGGGTGTTTCGGGTGGAATTGAAAAGGCAACAAAAATTATGATGCCTTTACTTTTTGTTTTGCTGATCTTAGTGATCTTCCGGAGTATTACGTTGCCCGGGGCAGGTAAGGGTGTTGAATATTATTTGATTCCAGATTTTTCAAAAATTAATGGACGTGTCGTATTGGCGGCATTAACGCAAGCATTCTTTTCGCTTGGCGTGGGTTGGGGTATGATGATTACATACGGGTCGTATCTTCCTAAAACGCAGAACATAGTTACATCCAGTTTATGGGTAAGTGCAATGGATACCTCTGTGGCTTTACTGGCAGGCTTCATGGTGTTTCCGGCAGTGTTTGCATTCAATCAATCGCCAGCCGAGGGACCGACATTGGTGTTTAATGTTTTAGCCAATATTTTTCAGCAAATGCCGTTTGGCAATATTGCCGGGGCTTTGTTTTTTCTCTTGTTGTTCTTTGCTGCCATCACCTCTACCATTTCCATGTTAGAAGCACCATCCGCCTATTTTATGGATCAGAAAAAATGGAGCCGTAAAAAAGCTGCCTGGATAGTTGCTATTGCTGCCTTTTTGTTGGGCATCCCATCAGCTTTGTCTACAGGAGCAATAGAAAGCTTGTCGGTTATGAACGTAAATTTTCTAGGTGTAATAAAAACCGGAGTGATGGATATTTTTGATTACATGTTCGGCAGCCTTCTCATGATGTTGGTTGTATTATCCACTTGCGTGTTCACCGGTTGGTTTGTAAAAATGGAATTACTTGTTGATGAAATTGAGCAGGGAGCACCTGGGTTTAAGTCATCACGAATTCTTGGTCTTGCACCTTATCAAATTTGGATGTTTATGATCCGCTTTGTTTGCCCCATCATTATTGGGCTGGTCATTCTCAATATGTTTGGTGTGTTTGGAGGGTAAGGTTTGAAGAGTTCACATCCTCAAATCCCCTCAAACAATTTCACCGATTCCAGATAATCAGGTTGAACAACATTCCATTTCATCCGGTCTCGTATGGCCTGCGTGTATTGTTCAAGATCTTTTCCTTCTCCGTGTACAGTGAAGGTCATCTTGGGCGAACTTTTGAAATTCCCCATCCATCTGAACAATTCTTCTTTATCGGCATGGCCGGATAAAGCGGTGATGTATTCTACTTTACAATGTACCGGAGAAAAACGTGATTAAAATCAGGTTATAGCATGACCAAACTCAATCACTGTGGTTTTGGAGCTTAATACTTTTGACCTATAATCTTTGTGCTATGAAAAAAATCCTTGTCCCATGCGATTTTTCTGACCCCGCAGTTCAGGCTTTCAAATTTGCTGTTGAAATCGCCAATCAAAGCAATGGTGAAATTATTTTATTGAATGTAGTGGAGCTTCCCGTCATTCACGATACTGTACTCATGCCTACACTCAACTTTGAAGAAGCTTTTGTAAAGGACATGAAAGCAAATGCAGAGAAGAATTTCACTAAGATGAAAACAAAATGGGCAAAAGACGGCCCTAAGGTTAGTTTTTTTGTAGAGTATGGTTCCGCCACCGCTGCAATTACTCGTTTTGCTGAAGAGCACAACGCGGATTTGGTTGTGATGGGGACTAAAGGAGCAACAGGCCTCAAAGAATTTTTTGTGGGATCCAATACTGAGAAGATAGTTCGCAGGTCAACCATACCGGTAATTGCAGTAAAGAAATACGTAAAGGCTTCATCTATTAGAGATATCGTGTTCCCGAATACCCTCGGGAAAGATCAGGAGGAGTTGACTATGAAGGTGAAGAAATTACAAGAGTTCTTCAAAGCCAAGCTTCACATCCTGTATGTAAATACCCCCGCTTATTTTCGCCAGGATATTAACACCAAACAAGAGCTAAGTGACTTTGCCAAGCGCTTTATGATAAAGAACTTTACCCTAAATGTGTTCAACGACATTGATCAGGAATCTGGTGTGATAAATTTTACACATGAAATAGGTGCAGATATGATCGCTATGTCCACTCATGGGCGCAGAGGACTAAATCATCTTTTAATTGGTAGCATTGCTGAGGATGTTGTCAATCATATCGACTGTCCTATCTGGACAAGTATAGAAAAGTGAGAGTTGCTCGTTTTTAGAATTTTTGACAACGTTAGGTTGTGAGACGCTCAGTCCCAACTGCATGTAGCCTAAGCAATGAGCGTAGTAGTAGCAGGGTTGATATTTAAATATATAAACGTTTCATCATGAAGAGAATACTTGTTCCTTGCGATTTTTCTAAACCGGCTATAAATGCCTACAGGTTTGCATTGGATGTAGCCGCCCTGTCCAACGGCACGATTCACTTACTTAATGTTATTGAACTGCCAAGAGTACCAAATACTATTCTTACTCCTGTGCGCTCGCTGGGCATAAACTTGATGAAAGAGATGAGTGCAAAAGCACAAGCAAAGTTTGGAAAGATTTCAACCAATTATAAACAGCAAGGCGTGAAGGTCGTTTGTAAGGTAGACTTTGGAGTTTCTTCTGAGATAATCCTTACTTATGCCAAGAAGCACTCGATCGATCTTATTATCATGGGTTCACATGGAGCCACTGGGTTAAAAGAGTTTTTTGTTGGTTCAAACGCTGA
>JANOLM010000202.1:0-1594 GCA_031419815.1 Bacteroidia bacterium | reverse complement strand
GGATTCTCCCAATTCAGGTCGGGTTGCTTTCGCGAAAATAAATGCAAATAATATTCTCCAGTCGCTTCATCCAGTTGCCAAGCACTACCACCAAAGAAAGATGGCCAGTTATTAGGAGGATTTATATTCTTTCCTGGCTTCCAAAAATAATAATTTCGGTGAGGGTTGTTTTTTGACTTTCGTGATTCCACAAACCACGGATGCTCGTCCGAAGAGTGGTTGAGGACCAAGTCCATAATTAGTTTTAAACCGCGGGCGTGCAAGCCGGAAAGCAATTCATCAAAATCTTTTAGCGAACCAAACTCAGGTTGTATGCTGTAATAGTCGCTGATGTCATAGCCACCATCATCATTGGGAGATTTATAAATTGGATTAAGCCACACCGCATCTACGCCAAGGCTTTTGATATAATCAAGTTTCTGAATTATGCCTTGAAGGTCTCCAATACCATCACCATTGCTGTCGTTGAAACTGCGCGGGTAAATTTGATATACAATGGCTTCTTTCCACCAGGTTTTTTTTGGCATATCACGAGTTCAATTTTTCAGGATCTTGTCGCGTATCAAATAACGCGGCTATTTCAATCTCGCTCCCTTTGATACGATAGTAGAATGTAGTCTGCTTAGTGACGAGGCCGAACCTCTCAATAAAATCCTGCTTTACTTTTTCAGACCATTTTTGTCTAAGATAAATAAACAATTCCTACAATCGCAACTTTGCCGTTGGAGATAGAAAAACTTTCAGTGCCATTAACGATACTTGGCTACTACACTTTCATAGTCGTGTTTTTGACCTGTCTCCAACTCTGCCAGGCCTTTCTTAATCTCTTGTCTCTGGGGCTCGCTTAGCTCATTCCAAAAGTCAGTGTCTTCCAAGAGCTTGAATTTTATTGAGCAGTTGCTCGTCATTTAACTGGACGAGCCATTGAATGAGGTCAAGTTTTTTGGTTTGAATATCCATAACTGCTTGCTTAACTGTATTTCAAATATAACGATTTCATTCAGTTCTTTTTGTGATTAACCGTGCAGGTAGTTCCACAAGTGTACAAATATATTTCCTGAAACTCGCTGGTGCGTAATGCCCGGAGAAGGAGACATTTTAAAAATCTTTCCCCGTATCAACTCCTTCATCTCACCCAATTGCCAGGTGAGATAATTTGCATACGTATACGTTCCTGAGAGATCGGGTTCCTCAATTTTCATGCATTCAAATGTAAAACAGGTCTGCCTCAATTGCAATGATGCTCAAATTGTCGCGGTTAAAACATTTCGCCTCTACTGGC
This sequence comes from Bacteroidia bacterium, assembly GCA_031419815.1. Taxonomy (GTDB): domain Bacteria; phylum Bacteroidota; class Bacteroidia; order Cytophagales; family Cyclobacteriaceae; genus ELB16-189. The sequence goes on along the minus strand of JANOLM010000202.1, from coordinate 312 downwards.
TTTCCTTTATTTCATAATTTTTCCTACCCTATTTCGTCCCGCCCGGGCAATGTCATTAAGTTAAGGGCTAAAGCCCATTGCGCTATTATTTTTTATAACCCCGGAATTAATGCCGGGGTTATAATCTGCTCTTGAGAAAGGGCTTTAGCCCATGTATTCCGCTTAACTTAATGGCATTGCCCGATGGGACTGAAAAGCCCTGCCTTTTATGCGGGGCAGAATATAGATGGAAGGATTCCCAATGTTATTCCTGATGGCTTTGCATTTCCTTTAAACATGAACAAAAGCAACAACTATCCTATCTTTAACTTC
>JANOLM010000201.1:0-6953 GCA_031419815.1 Bacteroidia bacterium | reverse complement strand
GGCGCTTGGACTTTCATCAGTCGGAAGCATTGCCTTAGGCGAGGCAGCATTTCAAATTCAAAAAAGAAAAAATATTCCAAGAGGTCAAATAGAAATGATGAGGCATTATGGCTTTTTGTTCCCCTTGGTTGCAGTATCATTCATGGCTGCAGGGCATGTTGACAGTCCAAATCTATATGGGTTAGCGTTGTTGGGAGGTGGAGTTTCTGGATTAATTATTGGAAACAAACTTTCCAAAAAATATGATTATTCGCAAGGAGATGTAGATGCCATAAACTCTTTAGCGATAATCTCAGCTGGTGTAGGCTTTACAATTGTTGCGGAAGCATTTGAAAAAAGTATTGATCCTAATGCGCTTTTACTTATACCGGCTGCCACTTCAATACTGGGTACGGTTATAAGTCAAAGGGCTGTGAAAGGGATTCATTTATCGGATAAACAAGGGGGCACTATAAATTTGTCATCAACAGGAGCCGCTTTAATAGGGTTGGGTATTGTGGCTATGGCAGAATCAGAATCTGTCGTTGCTATAATCGGTGTGCCGACTGGTTTAGCGCTTTTAACTCACCAGATTTTATTTCACAACTTTAAAATGAAAAACCTGGACATGAAATTAAGGGGACATGAAAAGAGAAAGCATGATTATAAGTTTTCCCTAACTGTAACTCCAGAAAATTATTTACTGAACAAAAAAATCGATGCGAAAAACTATTCACCGCAGTCGTTTTCCAGATTACAAAATTCATTATTCAATCTTAGATTTACTTTTTAGTATCATTAAAGAACCCACGCACAAGAAACTCTGTAGCCTAAACTCTACTTAACAAAAGTAATCTCCTTCAGGTCAAATGAAATTTCGTTTCCATCGCGCAATACATTAAGTACTCCATTCTCCCCAACCCCGGTAATTGTACCCCCGAACTCTTCGTCTTTTGAACGGAACAAGTGTCTCTCTCCTATCCAATAGAGATGATTCAAATATTGCTGCTTCAGTAAATCATTTTTACCCGATCGCAGTAGTAAATAATACATTTCCAATTTTTCCAATATCAAATTCAATTCAGCGGCAAGATCAAATTCTTTATCGGCAACCAACCTCATGGAAGTAGGTGAGAAGATTGAAAACGATGACTGATTTACATTCAGTCCAATTCCAATAATACAATGCTGTATCTTCTCTCCGCTCAACGTATTCTCTATCAAAACCCCACAGATTTTCTTATCGTTAACCAAGATATCATTCGGCCATTTGATTTTAACCTCAGCAGAAAGCCGTGAGGATAAAAAATCATGCAGTGCCAGAGAAACAACTATGGTAAGATAAAATTGGTCTTTGGCTAACAGGAATGAAGGTTTGAGCATAACACTAAAGGTTAAGTTCTTCCCGGGTTCTGCTTCCCACGTATTTCCTCTCTGGCCCCTACCAGCAGTTTGATGGTTAGTAATTATCAGTGTTCCTTCTATTAAATCCGTGTTTCTAATCAATTCTGCTGCAACTGAATTTGTGGAGTGACATTGTGGCACAGAAACCCGATTTTGACCTATGAAAAGCGTGTTGGCAAGGATTTTATACAATGTAAAAAGGGTTAGCTTTGTAGTTCGTCAATTTTAAACATCGAAGATAGTTAATGGCTAAAAAGAAGAAGGAATTAAATTCTGAAAAACTTAGTGAAGCGATAGTTCTAGGAATGCAGGAAAAGAAGGGTTTTGACATTGTGGTGCTGGATCTGCGAAAGGTGAAAAATGCTGTAGCCGACTTTTTTGTGATCTGTTCCGGAAATTCAGACAAGCAGTTAGATGCGATTTCAGAGTCAATTGATGAATTTGTTTTTAAAAAAGTAAAAGAAAATCCGTGGCATAGCGAGGGTAAAAGCAATAAAGAGTGGATGCTTCTCGACTATATCAATGTGGTAGCTCATGTTTTTAAAAAAGAGAAACGAAATTTTTATGCCCTCGAAAAACTCTGGGGCGATGCGGAGATTACAGAGATTAAAGACTAAATGACACCTCTAAAAAACCTTCCTTTAAACATTTTATCTCTCGTCTAAAAGGAGAAGGATAAGCTGGGTTTATTAGAAATACACAAACAAACTTAAATCATTTATCAACGTTATTGACTTGTAATTTTTACTAGAATGGCAGACAAAGAAAAGAAAGAAAATAAAATCACCCCTCCCCGTTTACCGAAGCCTAATTATCAGATTTGGGTGATCTTGGCATTAGTAGGTGTTATACTGGCCGTAAGTATTTTCACCCGATCAAATGAACTGGTTGAAATTCAAAGCAGTCGCTTTGAAGATATGGTGCAGCGTAGGGACATTAAGAAATTGGTACTCATTAAAAATGAAGAACTGATTGAAATAACACTGAAAGCGGAAGCACTACAAAATGCCGCTTACAAACAAGAGCTGGATGGAAAAGGGCCTCTGGCCCTGAATGCAAATGGCCCTCATTACAAGTATAAAATTGGGTCTATAGACAAGTTCTATGAGCAGTATGAAGCCATCGTCAAAAATATCCCCCGCGAACAGAAAATAGATTTACAAGTTGAAGAGCGAACCGATGTAACGGGCATGTTTCTGAATTGGGGTCTGTTATTCCTTCTGCTTTTTGGCTTTTGGATGCTGATGCGAAGGATGACCGGAGGAGGTGGCCCAGGAGGACAGATATTTAATATTGGTAAGTCCAAAGCCGCACTATTTGATGCTGATAGCAAAGTGAAAATTACTTTTGCAGATGTTGCCGGATTGGAAGAGGCAAAAGAAGAAGTAAAAGAGATTGTCGATTTCCTAAAAACCCCGGCCAAGTTTACAAGGTTGGGTGGAAAAATTCCTAAAGGCGCTTTATTAGTTGGCCCTCCAGGAACTGGAAAGACTTTGTTAGCAAAGGCTGTTGCCGGTGAGGCTGCTGTGCCGTTCTTCTCCTTATCAGGTTCTGATTTTGTAGAGATGTTTGTGGGTGTTGGTGCAGCTCGCGTTAGGGATTTATTCAAGCAGGCCAAAGAAAAAGCTCCGTGTATTGTTTTCATCGATGAGATTGACGCGATTGGCCGCTCACGTGGAAGAGGCCAAATGCCCGGGTCAAATGATGAGCGTGAAAATACGTTGAACTCATTATTGGTAGAAATGGACGGGTTCGCAACAGATAGCGGTGTCATTATTCTGGCAGCTACTAACCGACCCGATGTTTTAGATTCAGCATTGCTACGTCCTGGTCGTTTCGATCGTCAAATCAGCATTGACAAACCTGACATTGCCGGACGAGAGCAAATTTTCAAAGTTCACTTGAAGCCGATCAAACTTGCCAAAGATCTTGATGTGAAAAAACTGGCAGCTCAAACTCCAGGATTCGCAGGGGCAGAGATCGCCAACGTCTGCAATGAAGCAGCATTAATTGCTGCCCGCAAAGACAAGAATGAAGTAGACATACAGGATTTTCAGGATGCTATAGACCGCGTGATTGGAGGTCTGGAGAAAAAGACAAAAATTATTTCGCCCGAAGAAAAAAGGATTGTGGCCTATCACGAAGCCGGTCATGCCGTTGCAGGATGGTTTCTGGAACATGCTGACCCACTCGTAAAAGTTAGCATTGTGCCGCGCGGTGTTGCTGCTTTGGGCTATGCCCAATATCTTCCGAAAGAACAATTCTTATATCAAACCGAGCAGCTTATAGATGAAATGTGTATGACTTTTGGGGGCCGCGCATCAGAAGAAATTGTGTTTGGGAAAATCTCAACCGGTGCACTTAGCGATCTGGAACGGATTACAAAGATGGCGTATAGTATGGTCACTGTATATGGAATGAATAAAGAGATCGGTCATTTATCGTTTTTCGACTCTAAACAATCCGATTACACTTTTAATAAACCGTATTCAGAGGCTACTGCAGAACGTATCGATCAAGAGGTTAAAAAAATCATCGATAGCGCATATGAACGGACCAAGAACCTACTGACTCATCACCGTGATCATCTTGAAATTTTAGCAAAAGAGTTATTGGAGAAAGAAATTCTATTCCAGGCTGACTTAGAAAGATTAATTGGTAAGCGTCCATTTGAAAACCAGACTACTTACCAGAAATTTACCAATGGGAAATCCAAAGAAGAAACAACCGAAAAGAAAGAAGAAACTACTGCGCCCTCCGAATCAAATGGTGAAGTAAACCTGCCTACCACCCACCTGCCGGACGGGCAGGGACTGACAGGGAAGGAAGTAACAGGAGATATTGCGTAGTAAAGTCGGATTTGGTTTTAATTTAAAATTCCCAAGTCAAAATTTCAGCTTGAATTTTGAATAATTTGATCACGTGTCACAAAACAATAAATATTCTAGACCCTTCGGATGGAAGTTCCTAAGGGTCTATTTTTTTATTCCTTTCTTTGTCCCGAAAAGTGCTCCTTGTTAAAAATAAATGGTAGTAAATCTTCCACCTGATAAAAAAATATATTTTGCCTCCGATTTTCATTTAGGGGTGCCTGATCATGCCACTAGTGTAGATCGCGAGAAACTAATTGTAAATTGGCTTGAATCAATCAAGCATGATGCGCATTCTATTTATTTGCTGGGCGATATCTTTGACTTTTGGTTTGAATACAAACGAACCATACCGAAAGGATTCATTCGCTTCCAGGGAAAACTTGCGGAGTTGCGTGAGTCAGGTTTGCCCATCTATTTTTTTACTGGCAATCACGATTTGTGGATGTCTGACTACTTCCCCAACGAGCTTGGCATTCCCATTTATCGCGAACCACAGCTGCTACAGGTGGGAACATCCACACTGTTAATTGGCCATGGGGATGGCCTGGGAGCTGGAGACGGAACTTACAAATTCTTAAAAAAATATTTATTCAATAGCCCATTTTTTCAATGGATGTTTCAATGGCTTCACCCGAACATAGGCATGGTGCTTGCTAATAAATGGAGCAGGAGTAGCAGAATCAGCAATATGAAACTGGAAGAAAAATTTATGGGCGAAGAGCGGGAATTTTTACTTGGCTACTGCCGAGATCGAGAGAAAACACAACATCATGACTTTTATATTTTTGGGCATCGTCACCTTCCACTCGATTTAAAAGTGGGTGAAGGCAGTCGGTATATTAATCTCGGTGAATGGGTTCACTTTAGCACCTATGCAGTTTTTAATGGCCGCACTATGGAACTAAAAAGTTTTACATGATGAAATGGATTGGATTGCTCATCCTGATATTATCATCTTTCCTGGCCTTCGGTCAGTTGAAAAAAATTGCATCCATCAAAACTTCTTCTGATGTTATCTACTCAGCTGTTGACCGTGCCGGTGATTTTTATGTAGTGCTTCAATCGGGGGAAATTCAAAAGTATGACAAAAATGGAATAAACCTGGGCTCTTATGCACATGAAGGAGTTCCAACACTTTTTGATCCGGCCAATGCTATCCGCTTACTTGTCTATTATAAAAACGTGCAACAGTTTACCTGGCTTTCGCCAGATCTTGGAGCTACTACTTTTCAAACTATTGATTCTTCAATTGCCATAGATGTTTCATTAATCTGCCCTTCCGGAGATCAAAATATATGGATATTAGATGGTGCCGATTTGAGCTTGAAGAAAGTAAGCCTTCGTGATTCAAGAGTTATTACGGAGTTCACGATAAGTGATCAGTTTAAGGAAAACAGGTTTACCCTAATGCGCGAATATCAAAACTTCCTTTTTCTGCTCGATCCTACAACGGGGATTTTTGTTTACAATTCATTGGGAAAACAAATCCGAAAAATTCCAAGTGCAGGCCTTGCCTATTTCAATTTTCTTGGTGAAGAGCTGTATTACAAAGAAGAGGGTAAATTAATATTTTTGGATTTATTCACCGCTGAAACACGCGAGATGAATCTACCGACACCAACAGATTTTGTACTTCTTACGGATGAGCGAATGATTGTTGCCACTAAAGATCAAGTGGTTATTTTTGAGTTCACTCCCTGATAGTCATTATACGTTGATCGCTGTCAGTCATTAATTACCCACCTAACGGTTCACTTTAAACGATTACACGATTAACAATTGACCCATACCTGCCCGCAGTACAATCCATTAAATTGATACAATTATTTCTTGCACTGTTCATTTTTGAACATCTTTGTACGTGTTGGCTCAGATAAGCTTTAGAAAACTGCATTCTGACGTGCCTGTGCGCTGGCACAATTTTTCCTAATCAATACGCTATAAACCTAAAAACTGTGAACGAAGGCGGTAAAATTTTAATGATCGATGACGATGAAGATGTGTTGTTGGCGGCAAAAATGCTGCTCAAAAAATACAGCTATCATGTCATCATCGAGAAGAACCCTAATAAGATCCCTTTCCTTTTAAACAACGATACCTATGATGTCATATTGCTGGATATGAATTTCAGCAAGGACACTACCAGTGGCAAAGAAGGTTTTGAATGGCTTAGGCAAATAAAAGAAAAAGAACCTAGCGCTGTGGTGATCATGATTACTGCTTTTGGCGATGTGGAGATGGCGGTGCGCGCCTTGAAAGAGGGCGCTACAGATTTTGTGCTGAAGCCCTGGCAAAATGAAAAACTCATCGCCACAATTTCCACCGCCATCAGGTTGAAGAAGTCATATAATGAAGTGGATAAACTTAGAAAAGCCAAAGATATGTTGGAAGAGCAAATCAGCCAGCCCTTCCGTGATATCATCGGCAACAGCCCAGCCATAAAGGACGTGTTCTCTTTAATTGACAAAGTAGCCAAGACAGACGCCAACATTTTGATCCTGGGCGAAAACGGAACTGGAAAGGAATTGATCGCCCGCGCTATTCACCAAAAGTCAATGCGCAAAGACAGTTCATTCGTCTCTGTAGACATGGGTGCTATTACGGAAACGCTTTTTGAAAGTGAACTCTTCGGGCATAAGAAAGGCGCCTTCACTGATGCCCGCGAAGACAGACCCGGCCGGTTTGAATTAGCCCATG
>JANOLM010000200.1:0-1717 GCA_031419815.1 Bacteroidia bacterium | reverse complement strand
ACCTCGTGCCCAACCCTTCTCCTCAAGGAAGAAGGAAGTCGTCACCCCTCTCAGTCTCGGAGAGGGGCTGGGGGGTGAGGTGACACTGAGTTCATTGGTAGAGGAGAGGTTGAGGTGGTCAAAGGCAAGGTTTTTAGAGATGCCCTAGATCTAATATAATGATATGAGGGTTGGAATTTTTTTAGCCGGTATTTTATTCCTGATTGGAATTGAGATTGCCCGCGTTTATTTTATAATGCCTTTTCCCGGAAGTCAGCGGAACGAAACCCTTGAGGTCGCTTATTTTATTGGATCGAATATTACTATTTTAAGATTAGTTGGCCTTTTGCTGATTGCATATCCGGCTTATCATTTTATAAAGTATTCCAGGTTGAGAGTAAAGGCAGCAACTATAATGGGGCTGTTGTTCTGGCTGATTGTCGTTTATCTCTTCAACTTTAGATTATTGGCTGAGAAAATGTTTTATCAGCCACAGACTAAAGTATTCCTAAGCACAGCGGCAAGTAAAATATCAGCGCATCAACTTGTGTTAGGAGTTGCTATTAATGGAGAAGCTAAGGCTTATCCGATTGAGCTAATTGGCTACCACCATCAGGTGCGCGATACTGTTGGGGGAGAGCCAGTAATGGTTACCTATTGCACCGTGTGCCGCTCAGGAAGAGTGTATACTCCAGCAGTGGATGGGCAGCCCGAAGATTTTCGGTTGGTGGGCATGGATCATTTCAATGCAATGTTTGAAGACAGTCGCACAAAAAGTTGGTGGCGGCAAGTTAATGGTGAAGCTGTTGCCGGACCATTAAAAGGCAAGTCACTTAAAGAAGTTCCCACTGAACAAATGCGATTGGATACATGGATTGCCCAGCATTCCAATACGTTGATCATGCAGCCAGACAGTATGTTTTTAGAAGCGTACGATGGATTGAAAAACTATGATGAAGGAAAAAGCAAAGGTGGGCTTACCAGGGCCGATTCGCTTTCGTGGAAAGAAAAATCATGGGTGGTGGGGGTGTCGATGGGATTATATGCCGCGGCCTATGACTGGAATGATTTGAAAAGCCAACGGGTCATTAATGATGTGTTGGCCAATACTCCTTTACTTATTGTTTTGGAAAATGATAGCGTTTCTTTCCATGTATTTCAACGTGATACATTAAACTTTCGGTATGATTCAAACAAAGGAGTTTTAACAGATTCAGACACTCAGTCAATCTGGTCCTGGAAGGGTGAGTGCACCGATGGGAAATTGCTTGGATCGAAGTTAATCCAGATTCAATCCTATCAGGAGTTTTGGCACTCGTGGAAAACATTTCATCCGAATACCTCTGAATTCCATCCTCCAAAGTAAATCAACTTATCAATGCCTAAGATTTTTAAAATGTCTCCTTCTTCGGGTAGGACTCACAAGCGAGTCTCAGGAAATATATTTGTACAATTGTGGAACTACCTGCACGGTTAATCACAAAAGAAACAGAATGAAATCGTTATATTTGAAATACCGCTAAGCGTAAAAAATATGGATATTTCAGCTAAAAAACTTGACCTCATTCAATGGCTCGTCCAGTTAAATGATGAGCATCTTCTTAATAAAATTCAAGCTCTTCAAGCGGAGGATGTTGACTTTTGGAATGAGCTAAGTGAGCCTCAGAGACAAGAGATAAAGAAAGGCTTGGCAGAGTTGGAGACAGGTCAAAAACACGACTATGAAAGCATTGTAGCC
>JANOLM010000199.1:0-2625 GCA_031419815.1 Bacteroidia bacterium | reverse complement strand
CGTCCCGTGGTGATGACGGCAATCATGGCTGCCATTGGTTTAGTACCAGCCGCTGTTTCCACCGGTATTGGATCTGAGACTCAAAAGCCGTTGGCTATTGTAGTGATTGGTGGATTGATTAGCGCCACGGTGTTAACGTTATTAATTTTCCCACTCGTTTTTGAGTGGGGTTATCGTAAAACAACAATCTTAAAAAGAGAGAGCATTGAAAAGCGTGACTTTGAAGATTATGAAGGGTAGATAAGTTAAATGTGAATTGTTAAATTGTATACCCTGTTTGATTAAGTTTTAAAGGAATAATAACCACTTTCAGCAATGAAAGTGGTTATTATTATTTTTAGGATCTGGTTTATTTCAAGATGAAGAAGAGAATTGTAGTCCTTGTTTTTAGTTTGTTCATGATCAAGTTGGCCTACGCACAATCTGATGAACTTAACGAACTTACCGTTGACAGACCCGGCATAGCCGAGTCTCCTTTTACCGTTGCCCCTGGCATGTTTCAATTCGAAACAGGTTTCGATTATTACAAGCGTAGTGCTGGCAGCATTTACTATTTACCCGTCATGTTGTTTCGCACAGGGTTGAGCAAAAGTGCGGAGCTACGGATAACCGCACGCGAGCTAGTGGACAAAATGAACAACAAATCCCTGGTTGGAATTGCCCCCCTCAATGTAGGTGTGAAGGTTCATATCATAGAACAATCCGGTTGGATACCTGAAACTGATATTTTAACCAACCTTGTTATTCCTATAAGCAAATCCGAATTAAACCCCGACAGACTCGGTCATGAAATACTACTTCTTTTCCAGCATGACGTGGCGCCCAAAGCAGCAATCAATTATAATATTGGTTATCTATGGGATGGATTCCGGCAGCGTGAAATTTTTACAGCCTCACTCTGTTTTAATTATTTGAGAACAGCAAGGTCTGGCTTGTTTCTGGAGTATTATACTTTTTCGTATGCATGGCCTGGTGAACAGGGAATTGACGGAGGCATGACATATCTGCTCAAGCCAAAACTCCAACTAGATATTTCTGCAGGCATCAGCCGGCTAGAAAAGCAGAACAATTATTTTATTTCATCGGGGTTTTCATTTCGGCTTGAAAGCAAAAAAAGACAAAGCTCTCAGCACTCTTCTAATCAACGATCAAAACACCGCGCTTCCCTCAAGAACTATTAATTGCATTGAGTGTTGGGTTACCCCTATTCTCAGAAAGCTCTAAAATACGGTCTGCTTACTAATGGCGAAAACTTCCATGGAATGGATGTCAATATAACCAGCAGCCCGATGGTAAACCAAATGGCCATGGTCTTGAATTTTTCTTTGTCCGTAGTTTTGCGTTTTGAAAATGCCGAGCCCATGGTAATTAAAGTGACAGCGATCAACATCATCAAGCCATGCTCCATTCCAAAAAAACGTAGTTCTCTCATGTGAATAGCTTCCGTGAAGTTATGAAGGAAGTAATCAGCAATTGGGCTAATGAAATATAGCCAAACGCCAAGGGTAAACTGAATGTGCAAGACAGTGGCCGTGTTGTACCTCAAGGCATTGTCAAATTTCGAAAACACTTTATGTGACAACCACCCCTGATACGCACGATACATGGCAATCAACAAACTGACCAACACCAGCCAGCGGAACAAAGAATGAATTGCCAAAAGAATCGAATACAGGTTCATATTTTTTTCATATCCACCCAATAATGCTGATTTGTCGTTTGATCCTCAACATCAACTTGCAGAAAGTCTGAAAATTCTTTTAGTCCTTGCAACAATTCCTGTTTATCAATTCTGGACAACAAATCGAGTGAGCCATCGCTGTCCAGAAGTAGTGTAGCTGTATAATCTGACCAATCCATTTGCCTCGACTGCACTCTTGTGTTGATCGTTTGCGCATAGTTACCTTTGGTGATAATAATCCTGTCAAGTTGTTTAAATTTCTTTGCCTCCACGTTCAACTTCAATCCTAAAAGCGACACATAATCACGATAAAATTTTTCGTGCAAATCAATTTCGGTCACGTAGTTGGTGGTCAGCATTACTGCTGCCAGGATTATCAATAGCACTCCCCAGATGGGATAGTGTATAATGATCAGCCAACCTCCTGCGCCTACCAATAAAGGCGTTATGTATTTTAGCCCTTTCGGGAAATAAGGTATAGTGATCTTTTTGGTCATGGATTTAATAACTTATACACAAGTATGGCAGGGTTTAGGGGATAAGCCAAATGATCCCGGTAGTTATCGGGAGAATGCCTTTAACTACCTGCCTGTCCGTCCGTAGCGCCTCGCGAAGGCGGGCTGCGTTTCGTCCCACGACACCGAACGAAATTAAGAAACTAAAACTACAATGCAACAATGCAACACCGAAACAGCGCTATGTTTTAGACACTTTGTTGGGTGCCTGTGCCCTCGTCTTACGTTAATATGTCACCGATAGATTTAAGTGTCCACCGAGTCCTTTTTGAATAATCCTCATCAAAGTCGATAATCTAATATCACTTGCGTTGTTCTCAATTCGTGAGATATAAGATTTAGTTGTCCCGCATTTTGACGCTAACTGCTCTTGAGTCAAATTTTGTTGTTCTCTCATTTCTTGAATGAGGATACCAAGTTTGAATGCTT
>JANOLM010000198.1:0-3138 GCA_031419815.1 Bacteroidia bacterium | reverse complement strand
CGTTGCTTCAATGCCTCTTGTCGTTTCGAGATTGATACTCCACGCAAGTCCCAGAGTACTAATATTGTCTTTCGTAATCTGGCTTAATGAACTATACCGATCTTCATAATAGTTTCTGCCATACGACAACCAATCACCGGGTGTTGCATCAGCATTCACCAGCCGTTCATTGCCAACCTCAAGGGTCACTGATTTGATATGCTCGCTTGTTGCTGGCTCATAGCTTTTGCCACAGCTTCCCAGTATAAAAAGGAAACCAAAATACAGCACTGACTTGTTCATGTAGTTCATGGTCAATTGGTTTTTAAAGATTGGTAACGTGCAAGCATAAAGCGTGGCTGGCTTTAGCGAGCTGCTGCGTTTTGGCCCACGTGCCAACCCAGCGCACGCGGGGTGACTGAACGAAATTAAGAAACGAAAACTACAATGCAACACTGCGCCCCCGCTATGTTTTATGGAACACTTTGTTATGCACTGTGCCGCACATAGACAAATTCTTTTTTTTATCCGTTATCCAATGAAACTGGTCTATACTCACCAATACCTCTAAAATGTTTTACACCCAAGCCTGGGTTCGAGGCGAGATTCCGCTGAGAATAGGATGGCTCTACTTTACTTTAAAACCCAGCCTTGGTTCGTGTCCGCACGAAACAAGGAATTTGCTTTGAGTATACAGAAGTGTTCGTGATGACACGAACCAGGGCTTTGGGATTCAGTCTCTTCGTAGATGATCAGATAATCTCTGACGATTTTTATTCTTGCAGTTTTATCGTCAGTCTGTTTGCCTATTTGCGGGAAGTCACAAATAATTCTAATGGCCTCCTTGAATAGTTGATTTAGTTTTTTGCTTATACGTGTTTGACTGATTTCGCTGTCGCCAGTAGTGTAGGATGTTTTTTTTATCGGCTTGCGCCCGAAGCGACCATATTACTTGTTTAACCATTCGTCAATTTCCAGATTGGATTTTTCGTCCGTCAAAAATTGTCCGTTCTTTATTTGTTGTCGGGCTTCGTTAATTGCTTTTCGTTGCTCGTCATTGAGTTTATAGATTTCAATGTCTTCCGTCTCCAACTCAAGAAGCCTGTAGGCTTCCCCCAGTAAATTTTCATTATCTATTTTTTGGATCTTGTCAATAAGCCGCTTTTTCAATTCAATTGCCGACATATGATTAAAATGTTTCTCACAATTTACAAATATTCTCAGAAGTCTTGTTAATAAATTTTACTTGATGAATGAGACGAGATTAGTTATTTTTTCAGAAGGAGTCAGTGGCGAGACTCCGCTTTGCGGGGCAATGGCAAGTGCCAAAAGCCCCAGCCTTGTTTCGTGTCCGCACGAAACAAGGAATTGGTTTTGAGTATATAGAAGTGTTCGTGAAGACACGAACCAGGGCTTGGGTATACAGAAGTGTTCGTGATGACACGAGCCAGGGCTTGGGGTATTAAACCCCGCTACCTCCGGTTCGAAGCCCTCAAAGTCCACCGTTAAGTTTGTCTTAATTTCTATTTGGAGATTGTGTTCTTTGTTTTATCAATTACAACTTTTCCAGCTTTCATGACCCATTTTACATTATGAATGATAACATTAATATCTTTCATTGGATCACCTTCTACTGCAACCAGGTCTGCATAGTAACCAGGGGCAATGGCTCCTAAATCATTTTCCATTCCCAGCATTTCCGCTCCGGTCGTAGTCGCAGTTCTTAATGCCTGTTCAGGTGTCATTCCAGCTTTCACAAACCATTCAAGTTCCCGCGTGTTCTCTCCAAATCCAGTAAATACTGCATCTGAACCCATCGCAATTTTTACTTTTGCTTTTATTGCCTTTTTAACTGTTTCTAAATTTCTATTTATATAATTATTCAAATTAGCTACATCAGCAGGGCCATAACCATATTCATCTTTGTGCGCTATGTAATACCTGTTGTGGTCAATTGTAGGAACATAAATAATTCCAAGTCTGGACATCTCTGCAAGGGTTGCCTCATCCATATCCGTTGCATGTTCTATCGTATTGGCACCTGCCTTCACTGCATCTCTGGCACCATCGGGCCCATACGAATGAATAGCTATTCTTTTCCCAGCCTGATGTGCAACAACTGCTGCGGCTTTCATCTCTTCGTACGTGAAGGTTTGGAAACCGGTGACATCTTTGGCACTTCCCGTAGAACCGTACATTTTTATCCAATCAGCACCAGCGGCAACTGCTGCACGTGCAACGCGTTGCACCTCATCTATTCCATCAGCCTGGCCTGGATCAGGCTGTCTTCGGGAAGGGCCAATGTGCAAGCCATAGCCCGAAACAAACATTCTAGGACCAATGATGGCACCTCTGTTTATTAAATCACGCAACCCAAAGTCCATCCTATCAAAAGATCCAAGATCTCTAATGGTTGTAACACCTGCTTCAAGGGTTTTTCGTGCATTTTCCTGTGCTAGAAAAACAGTCACACTAGGACCTAAACTTCCAAGTTGGCCCCATGGATTACTCCCCGCAACTCTATCCCAATAGAATGTGATGTGAGTGTGGGCATCAATTAATCCAGGGATAGCTGTGTACGATCTTAGGTCAATCTTCTCCGCATTGGGTGGTACAGAAATTTCTTTTTCCGCTCCTACATTAATTATACGGTCAGCATCTATTATGACAACCGCATGAACAATCTTTTTTCCCTGGCCATCAATTAATTCTCCGAAATAGACCGCTTTTAACTGCGCAAATAGGAATGAGGTATTCGCAAATAAAAAGAACAGGGTGGTAGGAATTAAATTGGTCATACGCGTCAGGCTTAAAGTTTACACGATTTGAAATTATTTGTTCAGCCATTTAAAGCTATCTTTTTTTTTCAGTCGACCAAGCTCTCAGTGGCAATATAACTACCTTAGTAAGATTGTCCGTGAAATGAATGCCCAAGCCGACTTACACTACACTGTCCCCCCGCGCACGCGGGTGACAAAACGTTGCTTGAAAACTAAACTGCAAATTTAAACTTAACCCCGCAATGGCACATACATTTTATTGGTGGCTGTGTGGCCCTTCCTCTCAATGCATTAGTACTCAGCCATAGTGACCAAACGTAACTTAGATGAAAACGGGTGCATTTCAAAAAGACGCGATTATAATTTCGCCCCGATGGGC
>JANOLM010000197.1:0-2293 GCA_031419815.1 Bacteroidia bacterium | reverse complement strand
TAGACGGATCATCAAATTATCTTATGACATTTTATATTTTTTCTGTCAGGTTCAAAAACACCTCGAAGAACCCAGTCACTTTTGTGTCTTCGTGAATAAATAAATAATGGTTGCGCTGATGATTTGAAACATCAAGGACTTTGCGTTTTATGCCGCTTGAAACCTTGGCCTTAGAGATTTTGTATTTGCTGAGCACCCAATCTTATTTACCACTTAAGGCCAAGTTAATTACTTCTTCAACTAAAAAAGTAACAAAGGATATAAGAAATGATCAAAAATTAATTTGCGGCCACGGCAACAGGCAGCTCAGTCACGGGAAATGGTATTTGCTCCAATTGTCTGATTAGCGCCTGCGCCACCAGTCCAAATGCATCTTTACTTTCATCCCTAATCGGCATGGAAGGAGGAAGTTCTACCTTCAGGGCATCAACCTGAACACCGTTTTTCCAAAACCGGTAGCATAGATGCGGCCCCGTAGCAAGGCCTGTGCTGCCAACATAGCCAATGGTTTCTCCTTGTCTGATTTTTATACCTGACTTTATGCCCGAAGCAATTTTGGACATGTGAAGATATTGGGTTGTGTAGGTTGAATTGTGCCTCACCTTTACATAATTTCCATTGTTGGCTTTGTATTGCGCTTCCTCTACAATTCCATCGCCAACCGATCGTATAGGTGTACCTGTTGGAGCAGCGAAATCTGTTCCCAGGTGAGCACGAAAGACTTTTGCTACCGGGTGAAATCTCTTGAGGTTATAACGAGAGCTGATGCGCATAAACTCAATAGGGTACTTCAGCAAAGCTTTGCGCAAACTTTTTCCTTCTTCGTCAAAATAATCTTCTCCATCACCTTGATCAAATGGGAAAGCGTAATAGCCATTTGCAAAATGCTCGAAATAAATTCCTGTGATCTTACCAATGCTGATGGGTTTACCCTCTACTTGATTTTCCTCATACATCAACTTAAACTTATCTCCTTTTTGCAGGCGTTGAAAGTCAACCTGCCAGGCAAAGATGTCAACAAACTTATTGGTGAGTTCATGCGATATTCCCAGCTCTTCAATGGTTTCTGAAAGAGAAGATTTAATTATGCCCGAAATATTTTTCCGGATCACATTCACCTCCCGCTGGCAAGGCTCTATGAGAAGGGAATCTTCCAAATGAAAAATGATGTAATCAATTGGATTAGGTTCGTAAATAAAAGCCCGCAGGGTGTTAAGCGTGTCATTCTTTACTATGAGAGTATATTTCTTGCCAGTCGATATTTTTCTAAAATCAAATGTTTTGCGAGGCAGCAGATTAAGTTCACGCAAAATTTTATCTGGAACATAGTTGCCTTGAAAGAGATCAATCAGTAATTGATTATTTTTTACCTGATCTTCTATAACGTGAAGATCATTGACCACCATACCAAACAGCAGTTGGGGTTTATTGATTTCAATTTCTACGCGTGTTGTATCAACCACTACGGCAAAGTCACCATCGCGGGCAAACAATGAGGTGTACCTATTTAGGATAAAAAAATTTGCTACAAGGAATAATATCCCGGTAAGAGAAAAAATAATCGACTTTGCTAATTTAGTTTTCAAAATGTCCATCTGCACAAAATATCATTCCCCTCATCGTGTTGTAGCCTTAAAAAAGCTGGTTTCCAGAACCCGTATATAGATCAAATATACGGAAAAGGCATGGGGTATTTTAAATTTCGTGATCAGGATAAAGTTCGATGTACTTCTTCTTCCCCCTATCCAAAAACTCTACAAAACTCTCCACACTTTTATTATAACCATAGGGCCAGGCCAAAACCTTTTCGTCCTTGCCTACTATAACATAGAAAGGCTGAGCATTATTTTCAAGATTGGTGATCTGGATGTCTGCATTTTGCTTGCCGATAGTCTTCTTCACCTTGTTGTCATACTTGGAAGTGTACCATTGCGCTTCGGGCAATTCGGTTTTGTCATCTACATACAAGGCCACTAGCACAAAATCTTTTTGTAAGCGCTCAAGCACCTGCGGATCGCTCCACACTGTGGCTTCCATTTCACGGCAATTAGTGCATCCGTGGCCTGTGAAGTCGATAAACAAAGGCTTGTTCAGTTTTCGTGCACACGCCAGTGCCTGATCATAATCAAAGTATCCTCGCAGTCCGTGGGGCAGATGAAGAAATTCTGAATATTTAGGTTCTTCACAAAACTCATTTGCTTTATCATTTCGCGTAAGCGCAATCAAATCAAAGTCATGTGTGTATAGGGGAGGTAGATAGCCTGCTAAACTTTTCAATGGTGCACCCCACATG
>JANOLM010000196.1:0-2580 GCA_031419815.1 Bacteroidia bacterium | reverse complement strand
CTGCAGTTTGGAGTTCGAGCAAAAAGGCGACCCCGCGATGGGGCTTGCCGAAAGTGTTGGGCATTTTAAAGGAGTGGTTAGTTGTGGCTAGAGGAGGATGCTATTTCTAATTCATCAAGCATCACACTTTAATAAAAATTTTCAGCCTGTATAAACCGTAGAGGAAAATCCAGACTAAACCAAGTGCTCCCAAGCTTTCAAAAATGGGATGCCACTTTTCATGGCTGTACATATATAAGCCACTAAAAAGCAAGCGCGAGGTATATCCGAAATCAATAAACCGATAACCCAAGTAGATAGTCAGGCTGTTCATACCGATGACGGTAAAGAAGAAAGCCCACCTTTGAAAATTGAGTATATCAATCAACCAATAGAAGAGACCAATAGCAAGGAACGACATACCGCCTGTGAGCATAATGAAAGAACTGCTCCACAAATGTTTATTAATAGGAAAATGTAAACCCCAGAGTAAACCAACACAAACACAAACTATTCCGGTGATCAACAGCTTCAGAAGTTTCCGGTAATCAGAAAGTGTTTTACTTCTAAATATGTCGCCAGCTAAACTTCCCATAATGGTGAGGCACAGTGCCGGCAGTTGAGTTAATATACCATTCTCATCATAGGTTTTTTGCATCAACCGCCCCGGAAGGATTGCTCTGTCAATCCAGCCATGAAGATTGCCTTCCAAAGAAAGATCACCGTAGCCAAAGCCCGGCACGGGGATTAGATACATGGAGGCATAGTAAACCAACAGCAGCCCGGCTACCCAAAATATTCTGCTTCTGAAATTGAAATTCAAGTATAACACGGTGGTAATAAATCCTGCAAACCCAATACGTTGAAGCACGCCCACAATACGAATTTGAGACCATTCGAAAAAAGGCACAGGGGCATTCTTATCGAGTATCCCCAATGCAATTAAAATAAGCATTCTTATAAACGCCTTTTTATATAATTGTTGTTTAGAGAGCCCTTGCTCAAGTCCTTTGTTTAAAGAAAACGGTAGAGACACTCCGGCAATAAAAAGGAAGAGAGGAAAAATGAAATCATAAAATGCAAATCCATTCCATGCAGGGTGCTCAAACTGAAGGGCGAGTAAATCCACCCAAAGCCAATCTGTCTTGCCATGCAACAACGATATAAACGCCCCTAAACCTGCAATCATGAGCATATCAAACCCACGTAGAGCGTCAATAGAAAGAAATCTTTTGGAGGGCTGTTGAATCTTTTCTGACCTCACATACTAAATATTAATCAGAGAACACTTTCATAATATAGTTATTTGATCTCAGAACTAAAAGGAAGGTTACACTCAAGTTGATGAACTGCACTGTAAATGGATAGACGGTGTTACATATCCAAAAACTACAATTACTTTAGTAGAAATATTGGTTCACATTGCCTCATTATTGATAAGTCGATTCAAAGAATAATAATTGCCAAAAAATAACTAATCCCCATTATTTATCTACCTATCCAAAACCTAATCGAGTTATGAAACCCACCCTATTACTATTACTCATGATGATGATTTGCTTTTTCTCAATGTCCCAGAGCGGGATGAATACCAGTAAAATCTATAATCTTTTGGTTGGCACTTATACCGTAGCAGGCAAAAGTCAAGGCATTTATGTGTACTCGTTTAATACTGAAACAGGTGAGTTTAGCTATAAAGCTGAAGCAGGCAGTATTAATAATCCATCTTTCTTCGCCATCACAGAAGACCATAAAAATATTTATTCAGTCGGTGAAGGAGCCGAGGGCACTATCAGCGCATTTTCTTTTGATGCAAAAACGGGAAAATTAGTTTTGCTCAATAGCGTAGGTTCAGGTGGCAGCGGTCCTTGCTTTGTTTCAATTGATTCAAAAAATAAATTTGTCTTTGTCGGCAACTACAGCGGGGGAAGTGTGTCAGCAATACCTATCAATCCTGATCGCTCATTAAACCAGAATATTCAAACCTTTCAGCATGAAGGCAGTGGAGCGTTGAGCAATCAGGAGAAGGCTCATGTTCATGCCGCTGTCTTATCAAAGGACGACCGATATTTATTTGTCCCTGATTTGGGAACGGATAAAGTAAATATCTATTCAGTAGATATTTCAAAACCGAAACCACTTTCTGTAGCAGAACCTGCATTTGTAAGTGTAGCTGCCGGAGGTGGTCCACGGCATTTCACATTTCATCCAACTGAAAAATATGCCTACCTCATCCAGGAAATGAGTGGAATTGTTACTGTGTATGATTACGCAGATGGAAAACTAAAAGAAAAGCAAACAGTCTCCATGCCACCCGTTGGGTTTACAGGAAAGATCGATGCCGCTGACATTCATGTTTCGCCAGATGGAAAATTTTTATATGGCTCCATGAGAGGCGATGTGAATGAGTTAGGAATATACGCTATTGACCAAGCTGGAAATTTAACTTTTGCAGGCAGGCAATCGACCCTTGGTAAAACACCCCGTAATTTTAGCATAGATCCAACGGGAAATTTCTTATTAGTTGCCAATCAAAACAGTGATGAAATAATTTTCTTCAAGCGAGATAAAAAAAGCGGGTTACTTACCGCCACTGGAAAA
>JANOLM010000195.1:0-5695 GCA_031419815.1 Bacteroidia bacterium | reverse complement strand
GGGGGCTTTGCTGGTGGCGTTTTCGTGATTAGATTCTACCAGGGAGAGTATGTAAGGTATAAGAATGAACTCTTTAACATTCTGAATGAACCAACCAAGAAAACAGTTTTTACAGAAGATCAATTAAGGAGTGTCATAAATACCGCCAGGCGGCAGCGCGATTTTTTTTGTGCCATTACCGGTCTATGGTATATCCTGCAAATGGTGGATGCCCACGTTGATGCCCACTTAAAAGAATTTGACCTCAACCCACAGTTACAGGTAAGGTTAGAGCCTTCCATGAATAGAGATCCATTCAATGGAAAAAGTACAGGGCTATCTTTGAAACTCAGATTCTAAACATGAATATACTTCTGCTTGGCTACGGCAAGATGGGTAAAGCAATAGAAGCAATTGCGATCGAACGCGGCCACACCATTGTAGGTAAAGTTGATAATCAGGAAGAAAGAATATCCCTTGCCTTGAAGATCAAACCTGATGTTTCCATAGAATTTTCTATGCCTGAGTCGGCAGTCGATAACATCAAGTTTAGTATCGATCAGGGCATTCCAATTGTATGCGGCACCACTGGCTGGCTGGCCCATAAAAATGAAGTTGAGGAATATTGCCTTAAGCACAAGTCCGCACTTTTTTATGCTTCTAATTTTAGTTTGGGTGTAAATATCTTTTTTAAAGTAAATGAATATCTGGCCAAGCTGCTAAATGGTCACCCGGAGTACGCGGTCTCATTGGATGAAACTCACCATACCCAAAAGAAGGACGCACCAAGCGGCACTGCCATTACACTCGCCCAAGGAATTATTAAAAATTTACCGCACATAAAAGAATGGGTCAATCAGGCAACCCCAAAAGCTGAAACACTCGTTATAAACTCATTTCGTGTGGACCCTGCACCGGGCACGCACACAGTAAGATACCAATCTGCTATTGATGACATTGAAATAACCCACACCGCTCATTCGCGGCAGGGGTTCGCACTAGGAGCCGTGATGGTAGCCGAATGGGTGAAAGACAAAAAAGGTATTTTGGGTATGGAGGATTTTTTAAAGTAAGGTTGGAGTAGGTTGGAGTCTTTAGTTAGCACAAATCAATATTTTCTGTTTTCTTTGCGGGTCTGCTTTAAAAATTTGATTACTGAATAATTATGAATTGGAAATTCTGGGAGAAAAACCCGAAAAAAGAAGTTGAGCAAAAACCTAAGGGAATAGTAAAAGAATGGGCTGATGCAATCGTGTTTGCTGTCATAGCCGCCACCCTTATCCGCTGGCTGATTATGGAAGCCTATACCATTCCTACTCCATCTATGGAAAACTCGATGTTGGTGGGAGACTTTCTTTTTGTAAGTAAATTCCATTACGGTACACGCACTCCAAAAACCATTTTGCAAATTCCGTTGACCCACCAAAAGATTTGGTTCACTGAAATCCCCTCTTACCTGGAGTGGATTCAACTTCCACAATATCGTCTGCCCGGAATCAGCAGCATAAAACGTGAAGATGTGGTGGTCTTTAATGTCCCCCCAAAAGAATTGAATGACGGAAAAATTTATCCGGTGGACTTGAAGACGAACTACATTAAAAGATGCGTGGGGATTCCGGCTGATGTACTTGAGGTGAGGGATCGCCAACTAATTGTGAACGGACAACCCATTCAAAATCACAAGGGACTACAATTTAGCTACCTGGTTACAGCAAAAGATGAAATAAATGAACGTAATCTAATCAAGCTTGGAATTGATCCTGATGATTATAATTTTTTGGGTAGGCCAGAAAATAATGCGATCTATCAGATGTTCCTAACAAAGGAGAAAGTTGATGAATTAAGAACCATACCGTATATCGTTTCGGTGGATGACGATTACCGGACACACGATGGCCCTGACATGCGCATCTTCCCGGGAACGAAGTACACAAACTGGAACGGAGATAACTATGGTCCGCTTACTATTCCGCAAAAAGGCATGACCATTATTATCAATGATTCCACGCTAACAACCTATGGGGCAACTATCCGCGATTATGAACACAACGATGAGGTGAAAATAGAAAATGGTAAACTTTTTATTGATGGCAAGGAAGTGGTTGAATATACATTCAAACAAAATTATTACTTCATGATGGGTGACAATCGTCATAACTCGCTTGACTCTCGGTATTGGGGATTCGTTCCTGAAGATCACATTGTAGGTAAAGCATTCTTTGTTTGGCTTTCCATTGACAAGTATGCGAACTTTCTTAATAAGATCAGGTGGAGTCGGTTTTTTATGCTCATTAAATAGACAATAGACTTTAGACGTAAGACAATAGACTTTAGACAGTAGACATCAATGGTAAGACAAATAGAGTTAATACTTTGGTTACTAAAAGTCTAACTACTAACGTCTTGCTACTTAAGTCTAATTACCATTCGATTTCCTTCAGTCCTTTACTTTTCAAATATTCGTTTGTCTTGCTGAAATGCTTGCCTCCAAAAAAGCCACGGTCGGCTGAGAATGGCGATGGATGTGCGGACATTAACACGTAATGCTTCGAGCGGTCGATGATCTCTCCTTTTTTTTGTGCATACGCTCCCCACAGCATAAAAACAATATTCTCTTTTTCGTCTGAAATCTTTTTTATTACCGCATCTGTAAATGTTTCCCATCCTTTATTTTGATGTGAACCAGCTGAGGCTGCCCGAACAGTTAGTGTAGCATTTAATAAAAGTACGCCTTGCTTCGCCCATCTTTCAAGATCTCCAGATGGTGGAATTGGTTTGCTTAAGTCTTTTTGTATCTCTTTGAAAATATTAACGAGAGAGGGCGGCATCCGAATCCCGTCCCGAACAGAGAAGCACAACCCATTGGCTTGCCCAGGCCCATGATAAGGGTCTTGGCCAATAATTACCACTTTTACGGTATTGAAATCACAACAATCGAATGCTCGAAAGATTTCCTTTCCGGGAGGATAGACGGTGTGAGCGAGGAATTCCTCTTTTACAAAGTTTGTTAACTCTCTAAAATAAGGCTTTTCAAATTCCTCCGTTAACCTACCCTTCCAGGTTGCTCCAATTTTTATTTCTTTGGTCATGACGAAAATTTCTACGAACAAACATTTTATCCCCGTTGTAAAATAGAAAAAAATGATATTTTTGATCAGATGATTGCAGAGATAACTAAAGGTGTAAAGGTAAGTGTAGAGACGGAATATCAACCTTCGTATTCCAGTCCCAGCCAATATCACTATGTATTCACCTATCGCATCACCATAGAAAACCAAAGTGAGTTCACCATCCAACTTATGCGCAGGCATTGGAACATCCATGATGCGGGGTTTAACCAGCGCGAAGTAGAAGGTGATGGCGTAGTGGGTCAGCAGCCCGTATTAGAACCTGGCCAAACCCATCAATATGTCTCAGGTTGTAACTTAAAATCCGGGATTGGTAAAATGGTTGGCACCTTTGAAATGGAAAGAATAGTTGATGGATCGAAGTTTAAGGTAAACATTCCAGAGTTTATCATGGTCGCCCCTCTACGGCTTAATTAAACAGATTCTTATTGCCTTCCACCGATTTTAAAACCGGCATTCCGATAAAATCCCTAATTTTCGGTTTTATCAATCTACCCTGCAGTGGCCAATTATCACCAGCTAAAAGCTTTTACCAAACATTGGCTTACAGTCGTTGATCAGCACTCAATTCACTCTCCTTTTTTTTTCGATTTTTATAGTAAGATAATTCAGAATAATACGGACTCAAATAGCTTTCGTGAGATCGAAAAATTAAGAACAAGTCTTTTGGCTAATCAATCTGAAATAATTATTGAGGATTTTGGTGCCGGCTCGCAAAAGTTAAAAGGATCAAAAAGAAAATTAGCCGACATTGCCAGCATAAGTCTTACACCTCCAAAATACGCGAGGCTTTATCACCACATTATTGATTACCTGGAAGCAAAAAACGTTGTGGAGCTGGGCACATCATTGGGTTTAACGAGTTTGTACCTTGCCAAAAATGAACAATGTTTGGTTACAACATTTGAAGGGAGCCATGCTGTGGCAGATGTTGCGCTGACTAATTTTGAATACTTTGATAAAAAAAATATCGAGCTCATAGAAGGCAACATTCATTACACCCTGCCAGAATTTGTTCAGAATCCCGCTAAGATCAATTTTGTATTGATGGATGCACATCATCAATATGAGCCAACGATACACTACTTTGATCTGATGATGCGAAGATTAGATGAGAAAAGTATTGTGGTACTGGATGACATCCACTGGTCTGAAGAAATGGAACACGCCTGGAATGAACTGCGCAACAGTCCACTGGTGTATGGAAGTGTTGATTTGTTTCGATGTGGTATTTTGTTTTTTGACCCAGACTTAAACCGACAGCATTTTGTGTGGTCGCTATAACAAATTGAAATAAACTCTATTTTTACATTTTGAAACAACTTCATGAGCGAATCCACACCAGCTAAATCAGGTAACAAAGCAGCAATCATCATTGCCTTGCTCTCCATCATTGTTATTATTCAAAGTATCAAGATCTATCTCGACTACCAGAAGAATGTTGAGAAAACCGTACAAATTGCTAACACGGAAGAAAATTTAGCCACTACTATGCAGCGGCTGAATGAGATTAAGTTGGAACTCGACCAAAAAATAGCCGACATACAAAAGTTGGGCGGGGATATTTCTGATCTTCAAAAAGCAAAGGCTGAAGTGGATGCTCAACTAAAAAGAAGCACGACCCGAACCGCAAAAGAAATTCAGCAATTGAAGGACAGAGTGGAAGGCTATGAATTACTGCTGGAACTCAAAGATGAAGAGCTTGAAAAACTTAAGTCAGTGAACAAGGAATTATTTACGGAGAATAAATCACTTAAAACAGAAAAAAACGTACTTAACGATTCCATTAACCGACTGGCAAAAAATAAAGAAGAGCTTACCAATAAAGTGGCCATAGCCTCTCAACTGAAGGTGGAAAATGTTACGGTGATGGCGGTTAACTCAAAAGGAAAAGAACGTGAATCGCCATTTAAAAACCGTCAACTCGAAAAACTACAAGTCGAGTTTGTCATCGCAGACAATAAAGTGGCGCCTATTGAGGGCAAGAAAATCTTAATTCGTGTAATTGACGAAAACGGTCAGGTCATTTTTGATGTAGCCAAAGGCTCTGGCACTTTTATACTTAACGGAAAAGAAGAGTTTTATACATCCTCGCAGGAAATCCTATTTGACAACACACGGCAAAAGTTGTCATTCTTATACGAGAAAGGTTCTGAGTATGCTTCGGGGAATTACGCTGTTGAAATTTTTACCGATGGGTATAAGATGGGAAGCATGCAGTTTGTAGTTAAATAGAAAGGTTAGGACTTGGGGTTTGGGACTTAGGTATTGGGACTTAGGGCTTAGGCATTATTTTCCTCGAAAGATCAACGTGTCTGTGGCCAAAGATGGAAGTTGATATCTACCTGTATCAGCTTTTATTTGAGGATTCAAATTACTTAAACCTTCTTTCGTAATGTTTGTATTAAAGAGGTAGAGTTCTTTAAGCGACTTTATTTCTGTTAACGATTTCAACCCTTCATCACTGACCTTTGTTTCTACTAGGTTGAGATAAAAAATATTCTCAAGGAACTTCAGATACGTAATTCCAAGATCAGTTATCCCCGTATGATCGATATGCAAACGCCTTACTTCATTTAGTTTGGAGA
>JANOLM010000194.1:0-7075 GCA_031419815.1 Bacteroidia bacterium | reverse complement strand
ATCCACCTTCGCTGAAGCTACGGTGGACGGGCAACAATTCAGTATCTTAGCGGCATGGCGGTTTTACCTGATTTTGAATATGATATTTTTATTTCCTATCGTCACAATGACAATAGATCTGGCTGGGTAACTGAATTTGTGAGTGCTCTTCAAGAAGAGTTAGCTGCCACCATCAAAGAACCTCTTTCAATCTACTTCGATAGGAATCCTCACGATGGCCTCCTCGAAACCCACAACGTGGACAAAAGCCTCGAAGGAAAACTAAAGTGCCTTATCTTCATTCCCATCATATCCCAAACTTATTGTGATACCAAATCATTTGCCTGGCAGCATGAGTTTGTTGCTTTTAATAAATTGGCCGGGGAAGATCAGTTCGGCAGGGATATTAAACTGAGCAATGGCAATGTGGCGAGCAGGATACTTCCGATAAAAATCCATGAAGTGGATGCAGAAGACAAAACACTTTTGGAAAACGAATTGGGCGGAGCGTTGAGGGCGATTGAATTTATTTTTAAATCTGGTGGGGTCAACCGTCCTCTAAATTCAAAAGATGATGAAGTCAGGACATCGGGCAAAATCCTATACCGCGATCAGGTGAACAAAGTGGCCAATGCGATAAAGGAGATAATCACATCATTAAAAAACCCAACCGCGCAACCCGCACGAAGAGCCATTCCCAATAACTATCAGGACGAAAAACCATCAACAGAAAAATCAAAAACCAAAAACGTTTTGGTTGCAGCAGCCTCCATTGTTGCGCTGGCATTGGCCGCCTACTTTTTCTATCCAACATTAATTTCTTCCAACAAAGAAGTTGCCGTGCTCGACAAATCCATTGCCGTGCTGCCGTTTGCCGATTTGAGCGAACAGAAAGATCAAGGTTGGTTTAGCGATGGGCTCACCGAAGAGATTTTAAATAGCCTCGCCCATGTAAAAGGGCTCAATGTCATTTCGCGCACCTCTTCATTCGCTTTTAAAAACAAGAACCTCCGCATACAAACAATAGCGGATTCATTGGGGGTTAATTACATCGTGGAAGGCTCGGTAAGAAAATCTGATAATGGCTTGCGCATCACCGCTCAGTTGATACGTGCCAAAGATGGCTTCCATATCTGGTCAAATACCTATGATAGAAACGCCAAAGACATTTTCGCACTACAACAAGAAATAGCCACAAAAATTGCAGAGAGTCTTGATATATCGCTGGATGAAAAGGCGATCGAACAGATGCATTGGGCTGGCACTACCAGCGCTGAAGCATACTTGGCTTTTTTAAAAGCTCGTGCTCTAGACAATCAGGCCCATGAACGTAGCCGGTTTGTCGATTTAGCAACATTAAAAAAAGCGAATTCATATTATGAACAATCTTCGCTGCTTGATCCGGATTTTGTTAACCCGTATTTGTTTCATGCTGATTTCTTTCTTCATTATGTGTTAAATGATAATCCTCACTATCTTGATACTCTTACCGATCAGCAGGCCTATACGCATTTTAATGATGACCTGGCCAACGCCATCGCCCGTTCAAAGGAGCTTTCACAGAGCGATTATTATCGAATACCCCAAACGATGTATTCGAACAATTGGACAAATTTCCGTCAAGTGATTGAGAAAAGTTTGTTTGGCAAGGATGCAGCAAGGCATTTCAAATACCAAAACTTTGATTTATCGACATTGTTGATTTGTTTGGGTTATGGTGAGCAAGTATCAAAACTAAGCGAAGATATTTTGTTACAAGACCCTTCTATGGTTGAGTCTGCCAGAAACATTGTCTTGAACCTGATGTATTTAGGTAAATACGAAGAGGCCTTGAAGAAGATGGAAACGATGAATACGACCCCCACAAGGTATGGTGTGGATGATTATAAATTATTTGTGATGATTCAATTGGGTAAATTGGATGAGGCCTATGATCTTATCATTCAAGATTCCAATCAAGAATACTTTCCATATTATGACCTAAAGGCAATTATATTAGCCAAGCAAGGAAAGATGGATGAGGCTAAAAAAATATTGAAGATGGAGCATAGATCAAGTCCCTATTATCTTTTAGCCGTGGATGCCGTACTGGGAAGACAGGAAGCAAACAAAGAAGCTGCGCTGATGGACAAAAAAATCCTGTTGGACTTTCCTCTTTTCAGAAGTATCTTTTTGTCACGTGAAAATCCCCCTTACGATCTTAGTGCAACGCCAAACTTTGCCAGAAGATTACGTCAGGCTGGTGCTGAAATAAAGTAAAATCAGTAAAATGTCTTCAATAGTTCCACCTTCGAATACGACATCCACCTTCGCTCCGCTATGGTGGACAGGTCTTCATCCCTTATCGCCACAGCGATAACCTGCCTACCGGACAGGCAGGCCTCGATGGCTGGGTAACAGACTTTGTTCAGTGGGTTGAAAGAAGAATTGGCCTGAGTCATTTAAGATGTCGCTCCTTTTTTCTTAGCTTTATATCAAAATAGAAATATGTATTCCGATAGCAAGAAAATACAATTGATTGAAGAGGTATTGAGGCTGGATGACCGCTCTGTTATAAAAGAGCTAGAGGCCGTTCTTAAACGCTCGAAAGTCAAAACGAAAATAAAACCGAAGACCGGAAAGCAAAAGTTGCTTCATGAGTTGAGCGAATCCATAAAAGAAGTGGGATTGGCCAAAAAAGGCAAAATAAAACTTCAATCTGCTAAGGACTTCATCAATGGACTTTAACGTTGAGGTCACTTCCTATTTTAAAAAGCAGGCCAAGCGGTTGATCAAAAAATATCCTTCTTTGAAAGCTGAGGTGGATCATCTCATCTCTGCGCTAATGACAGACCCTGAACAAGGAACAAGTCTGGGTAAGGGGTGCTTTAAAATTAGATTGGCGATCACGTCTAAAGGGAAAGGTAAATCGGGTGGAGCGAGGCTGATCACCCATGCTCAAATAGTCAAACAGAAGGTTTACCTATTGTCCATCTTTGACAAATCCGAAATCAAAAACCTCTGGGATGGTGAATTGAAGTTTTTGCTTTCCTTAATCCCTGATTAGTTACCCAATGCCATCCCTCATCCCCACCTTCGAATACGACATCTTCATCTCCTATCGTCACAACGATAATCTTGATAGCTGGGTAACAGACTTTGTTCAAGCTTTAGAGAAAGAACTTCGCAGCACACTAAAAGACTCACTTATAATTTACTTTGATAAGAATCCTCACGATGGATTGCTTGAAACCCACAACGTGGACAAGAGCCTGGAAGGAAAACTGAAGTGCCTCATCTTCATTCCCATCATCTCTCAAACCTATTGCGATCCAAAATCCTTTGCATGGCAGCATGAGTTTGTGGCGTTCAATAAATTAGCCAAGGAAGATCAGTTTGGAAGGGATATTAAACTGAGCAATGGAAATGTTGCCAGCAGAATTCTTCCCATTAAGATTCATGATCTTGATCCTGAGGATATAATTGTTCTTCAAAATGAATTGGACTTTCCGTTGCGCTGTATCGAATTTATTTATAAAGCCCCCGGTGTAAACCGCCCCTTGCGAACAAATGAAGATCACCCTACGGCTAACATAAACAAAACGTTTTACCGCGATCAGATCAACAAAGTCTCGCATGCAATTAAAGAGATTGTTATGGTGCTGAAGTCAGACGAAAAAAAAGCGGAGGGATCAACGCAAAGATCATTCATAGAAAATAAAATACATCCCGTAACAAAAAGAAACGTCAACAGAATGGCGGCTCTCATATTAATAACTTTGGTTGCCCTATTCCTTGTTATTTATTTTGTTATTCCGAAAGATAAGGTTTTACCGGCCAAAATGTTGGATAAATCCATTGCCATCCTTCCTTTTGAAAATTTAAGTGGTGACCCTTCACAGGAATACTTTAGTGATGGTATAGCCGAGGAGATATTGAATGCGCTGGCACAGATTAATGACTTAAAGGTTCCCGGCCGCACATCGTCATTTCAGTTTAAGGGAAAGGCTGTTGATCTTCGCGAAGTAGGAGAGAAGCTGAAGGTAAGCACGGTACTAGAAGGAAGCGTAAGAAAGCAGGGAAATAAAGTGCGCATAACCGCCCAGTTGGTCGATGTTGAGACGGGTTATCATTTGTGGTCCCAGCAATTTGACAGAACGTTGGATGACGTGTTTGCCATCCAGGAGGAAATTGCCCGTACGGTTACAGAAAAGCTAAAGGTAACACTGCTGAAAAATGAGACTATTGAAATCGGTGAAGGCCTGACTAAAAATAAAGCCGCTTATGATGCCTATCTGAAAGGACGCTATTTCTGGAACAGGCGCGACTTAAAGGAAAGTGAAACCTTTTTTCACAAAGCAATTAACTTAGATTCTACTTTTGCGGCTGCTTACGCAGGATTGGCAGAAACCTACGTTTTGATTCCGCCTTACAGCTTAGGGTATCCGCATGAGTATATGAAGAAAAGTGAGCAGGCAGCAAAAAAAGCAATTGATATCAATAGTTCACTGGCCGAGCCCTACGCCTGTCTTGGATATAAGAGTTTTATATATGATTGGAATCCTGTAGAAGCAAAAAAATATCTGGAAAAATCAATTCAGACAAATCCAAAATACGCACCCGCTCATTACTGGACGGCTCAATATCTTTTATCTTACACTTCTGATGTTACAATACCAAAAAAAGAAATTGAGAAAGCAATTGCTCTTGATCCGTTGAGTCCAATGCCTCATTACGTTCGCGGCCAGGCATTTATGATCGAAAACAAACTTGAGGAGGCTATCGCATCATTCAAGTCCGCTGCAGAATTTCAAACGGCAAATTCCTACAGCCTTGTGAACATCGGGTATTGTTACATTGCACTGGGTAAAAAGGACGAAGCGCTGAAGGCTATGATCAATGCTGGTTCCGCCAACGACAGGGCTAGAGCTGCACTCGTTTATTTATACGTGAATGGCGGCAAAAGAGCAGAGGCTGAACGTATTTATAAAAGCATGCTGGAAGAATCGCAGAAAAAATACATTTCCAAAACATGCCTCGCAAATGCAGCATCGTTTTTAGGTAAGAAAGACCTTGCTCATGAATTTATGAAACAGGCGATTGAAGAACATGACTCCCAACTAGGCCTTTATCCCATTGTAAATCTTCCACTTCCTAATGATGTGTTATCGGATCCCCGCAATGTTAAATTGATGAAAAAGAATGGTCTGTTGAATACGCAATAGCCATCCGGCAGAGGGCTATGTTTTTCTAGTGACTGTTAGAAACAAATTGTAAATTCAGCCCATGACACTTGAAAATGTTAAGTTGACGCCAATACTACATTGGCCACCTTCCGATCAATGGTTTCAGTTCTGGCTTTTGTTTAGAGCCAGCCCCTACCTAATCCCTTTGCGGGATGATCCAAAGTTTAAGGAGATTTGTAAAAAGCTTAACTATCCTGAAATTAAGTAAGGCATTTTATGGAAACTAAACCCAACCCCATTTTCAACAAGCGCATTTTTTGGGATGTGGTGTTTGAAAATATCGAC
This sequence comes from Bacteroidia bacterium, assembly GCA_031419815.1. Taxonomy (GTDB): domain Bacteria; phylum Bacteroidota; class Bacteroidia; order Cytophagales; family Cyclobacteriaceae; genus ELB16-189. Next base: position 1,586 of record JANOLM010000194.1, on the reverse strand, counting down.
TATAATGCCAAGGCCAACTTTGTGATCGAGCGTGTGTTTGAGCGTGGCGATGTAGACGACATACGCAACTGCCGCAGGTACTATGGCGATGACAAAGTGCGCGAGGCTTTGTTGAAAGCTAAATTTCTTCCGATGACAACCATGTATTTAGCAAGTGCCGTGATTGACAGACCCATAACCGATTTCAGATGTTACACCTTAAGACAGTTGAACCCCACACTTTTTCCGTATTGAAGCAACTGATGGAGATGCCCGAACTCAAGGGCTTTTCGCTGGTAGGTGGCACAGCGTTGTCTCTTTTGTACGGACATCGGAAGTCTGTTGACTTGGATTTATTTTCAAATAAATCATTTGAAAACTCTGAAATCGTTAGTGCCTTTGAAAGAAAATTCAAATCATCATTTGATAATAGAACATCAAACCCACGCTTTGGTATTTTTTGCTTTGTGGATGAAGTAAAAGTCGATTTAGTGCGACATCCACATCCGTTGATCCGGCCTGAAGAAAATAGAGAAGGCTTGAGAATGTTTTCCACCGAAGACATCATCGCCATGAAAGTGCAGGCCATTTTGGGCAGGGGCAAGAAAAAAGACTTTTGGGATATTGCCGAACTGCTCAACCATTTCACCGTTGCCGATTTTGTACAATTCCACAAAGAGAAATACACCACACAAAACCTGATGATCACCGTGCCACAGGCCATCGCTTATTTTGCCGATGCCGAAGAAAGCGAAGACCCGATAAGTTTGAAAAAGCAAACCTGGAAAAGCGTGCAGAAATCTATCAATGCCAAAGTCAGTGACTATCTAAAGTAGCACGCTTGTTACTATCTTTGTCCAATGCCTTCTATAGTCCCCAACTTCGAATACGACATCTTCATATCCTATCGCCACAACGATAACCGTTCTGGTTGGATAACTGAGTTTGTGGTTTCATTGAAGAAACTTGATTATTAGTAACTGTAATCACTTCTATTTTGAGTAATTTTGATGTATGGAAAGAATGGTAACCATACATATCGAAAAACTTCCAGAAGGATTTTATCTCGCTACTTCCGATACCATTCAGGGTCTTGTGGCACAAGGGAGAACCATAGCTGAGACCATTGAAATAGCAAAAGATGTTGCTAAAAAATTGATCGAAGCACAGGAGGGCAACATATCAAATCTTACAACATTCTCAGAGAGCTTTGACTACCCAATGGTTGTAGGGGTCTAATTGTATGGGGCGGCTTTCCGGATTTAGATACCGCGATATAATAAAAATCCTAAAAAAATTTGGGTTTGAATTCTATCGGCAAGCTTCGGGCAGCCATGAAATCTGGCATAACCCACAAACCAATCGATTCACAACAATTCCAAACCACACCGGAGATATGCCAGAAGGAACTTTACGAGCGATTTTGAAGCAGGCCGATATTGATGCGAATGAATTTGTAAAGATGAGATGAGATGAAGAATTGATGGCTTCGCTAATCCCTAAATACGAATACGACATTTTCATCTCTTATCGCCACAACGATAACCGGAGCGGTTGGGTAACGGAATTTGAAAATGCCTTACAGGAAGAGTTGGCCTCAACCATCA
>JANOLM010000193.1:0-6049 GCA_031419815.1 Bacteroidia bacterium | reverse complement strand
ATGTTGATGATCTTGCCTTTGATCTGAACAAAAGGCATCGTTTCATTTATCTCCTTAACTAAATAAAACTTAGTACGATCTTCATGGCGGAAGGGATAGTATTGAATGAGGTCGCCAAAGGTAAAGAGCTTTAACTCCTTCTGTAACATAGCTGCCCGCTGGGGGCCTACGCCTTTGAGAAACTCGATAGAGGTGTCGAAGAAAGACATTAAAATTAGCCAATGATCAATGTGCAAATTAGCCAATGGTTAATCATTGGCATATTGGTCAATCAACTAATTCATCATTTTAAGTTTCTCCCGTGCCTCTTGAGTTGTATGTACTTGTCCGAATTTTGACTGCTCAATTCCTATTTCAATCTTTTGCAAAAGAATAATCCGTTCGAAAAGATCGTCAACCGAAAATGAATCGGGTAGTTCGCAAATAGTTTGAATCAGTTTTTCTTTTGAGAGCATAAGCTTGATGATGAATCAGATTTAGGAATAAATCATCAAAAAAATTAGCCAATAATCTATTATTCAATTTGAAGACTCCCTTTACTCCAAGTAATTTTCAAATTACCACATTTTCAAATTGTCAAATCAATTCCTCCATTCCAACGTATTGATCATGCGCATCATGTCTTTCTTCACATAATCAATGGCCGGTTGGAGAGAATCGTTCTGGACTTTAGTGTTAAAGTAAAGCGCGCCTCTTAAAAAATTCTTGGTGGAGTCTGTCATTGTGAATTGAAATTGGCTGGGCACCTCTCCATCCAGTTCTGCAATGATGGCAGTCTTACCACTTGGTGTGCGGGTAAATGTTTCATCAATGGCGTATGCTTTTATCTGGTGTTTGGCAGTGAGGGTGTATGCGTCATTTAAAAATTCCTTCAACAACTGCTCACTATTGTTGATGCGCTTATAGGTAACGTGAATGTTCGCTTTGATTTCCGGATAGTAAATTTCAATCCAGTATTTTTCGCGTATCCGTGATGTGTCCTTCCTAAGTGTTGCATGTGCTGAATATTCAAAGCGATAGGGCAACGTGTCGGGCAGCAATATATAGACAGCCTCAGGTAAGTTAAATCGGTTGTAGCCCTTCGGTTTTGGTTGATAGGATTTTGAGCAGGATGTTATCGCTAATACAATAACAACAAGGCTACAGCCTAAATAAACCTTGAATGATGAACCACCTCTCCATTCAAAATTCATTATTCAAAGTTTAGTGTTCATTAGAAAGGAAGATCGTCCGTTGTTGGCTCTGGCGAAGGACGAAAATCTGCATTGCTATTGCTGGATTGCTGAGGAGCCGATGGTTTGTATTCAGGATTGCCACCAGCGCCTCCGGGTTTGGTGCTAAGCATAGTCATATTATCCCCTATGATTTCAGTTGTGTATCGGGTAACGCCTTCTTTTTCCCAAGAACGAGTGCGCAGTTTACCTTCAATGTACACCATGTCGCCTTTGTGCAAATATTTTGCGGCTATGTCGGCCAGCCCGCGCCACAGCGAGATGTTGTGCCATTCGGTCACTTCTTTTTTCTCGCCCGTGACTTTGTCTTTATAGCTTTCTGAAGTTGCCATGGAAAAGTTGGCTACCGTTGCACCGTTTTCCAGATTGCGGACTTCGGGATCTTTTCCTAAACGTCCTACTAATATTACTTTGTTAACACCTGACATATGCTTGATGATTTAAATGATTAGTTTATCTCTTTCGAATAAAAGAATGATACACAAAAATATCAAAAGGAATTTGATTTAGGCGGTGATACCCATTTCAATTTATAGTAAAGGACTAAAGTCCATATTGAGTTTATTTTAGTAACTACGGCCTTAAGGCCTTGGTTACCAATATCGTGATTGTTACGGGCTTTAGCCCTAAATGAAATAAGTCGAGTTATGTCCGGGTTTACTTTAAAATCCCTTCATCTTTTAGGTATTGAAGAATCAAAACGGGCTTTGGCAATTTTTTTATTTCGCTTGCTGAATAATATTTAAAAACTTTGTCAGCCTGCTGAGGTAAGGTGATTGAATTCACCGAAATAAAACGAGCCATGAGATGCTGGTGTGACAATATGTGTTTATAGATTTTGCCTTCCCCCCTCCAGGTCGATCTTTTAAAAAACTCATTTCCCTCCACCAGCTTTTCAATGCTTTGTGCTTTTTTCGTTTCAATTAAATAAAAATCAAACAGCCCGTGCCAAATGTCTTTCTCATTTCGCTTTCGCATGAGAATTTTTTTGTCTTTGTGGATGACGAAGTAATAGAAATACCGCTTTCTTATTTTTTGTTTTTTACTTTTTACGGGTAACACAGTTTGCAACTGATGTGCGTAAGCGATGCATTGCTTTTTGAAGATACACTCAGCACATAAGGGGTTTCTCGGCAAGCAATGTGTAGCACCAAACTCCATAATAGCCTGATTAAATTCATCAGGTTGCTCCTTTGAAATCAAATCATTACCAAGTGCAAAAAAGTATTCCTTTGTTTTTGGATCCGAGATATCTTTATCGATACCGAACACCCTGGACAAAACACGAAACACATTTCCATCTACCACTGCAACAGGTTCGCGAAAAGCAATTGAAGCAATAGCAGCCGCAGTATATGATCCTATACCGCTCAGCTTCTGCAAGTCCTTAAAGTTATCTGGAAATCTGCCTTGAAATTTTTCCGTCACTTCCTTGGCACAGCGATGTAAATTTCTGGCGCGGGTATAATAGCCCAGTCCCTGCCACAGCCTTAACACTTCTTGTTCACTTGCTTTGGCTAAAGAAAAAACTGTTGGAAAGCGCTCAACGAATTTCAGGTAATACGGCAAGCCTTGCGCAACTCTTGTCTGCTGCAGAATGATTTCGGAAAGCCAGATTTTATAGGGGTCTTTTGTTTCGCGCCAAGGAAGACTTCTCATATTTTCGGTGTACCATGAGATTATTTTCGAGGAAAACTTTCTCCGTTGACCGGCACTTAGCCCAAGTTCAAAGCTCTTATTTACAGAATGCTGAGATTCCCCGTTTTTATTTTTGGTCACAACGTCAGTTTTTTTAAGCGAAACAAACCTACAATTTCCTGTCAATTAGTGGCTTTCTAATATTCCGTCATGCTTTGGGTCATTCTTTCCGCCAGGTTTTATGACTTGCTGAATTGGTAAAATTTTGATTATCAAAGATTTCATTTTGCGTTTGACGGTTCTGCTCTTAAATTTGCCGACCTGAATTTTTATATCCTTAAAACTAAATCACCGTGACCAAAGCAGACGTTATCAATCAAATCGCTGACAAAACTGGCATCGACAAAGCAGATGTTTCCGCTTCCGTAGAAGCTTTTTTTAGTATCATCAAGTCCTCTATGGCAAGTGGTCAAAACATTTATGTCCGGGGTTTTGGAAGTTTTATCAATAAGAAGAGAAAGAAAAAAATCGCCCGCAATATATCACGTAACACAGCCATCGTTATTGATGAGCATTACATCCCCAGCTTTAAGCCTGCCAAAGTTTTCATCAACAAAATCAAGAATAGCGAGAAGGTTAAACAGTTGGCAGAAAAAAGTTAATTGTTATCCGTTAATCGTTAATTGTATGTGAACATGATTTCTCCGAACTACGATTAACTATTAACCCTTAACTATTAACTGATAACTATTAACTGATAACTATTAACTGATAACGTCTCATACATGTTAAAGACAAGGATCATTTTAATAGTTGCCTGCGCCATTATCATCTGGTTGATTTTCCTTTTGCCAAAGGCGGTGGTGGAGAATGAAAGTCAGTTAGCTACTGACCCTGATGCTTCTGCAACAACTACTGAAAATCCGGCCACACCACATGCTTCAGCATCGCAGGATATCCTCAAAAGCATCAAAGAGTTGAGGGCGTTGTATGTAAGCAATTCACGAGATCAAAAAAATACTATCTTTGCCGACTCTTTGGCGGGCTTGTACACACGTGCGGGTCAATTTGATAGTGCTGCCTGGTTTGCCGAAGAAGCAGCAACGTTCTTTAACACTCAGGAAAGTTTCAAGAAAGCTGGAAATAGCTACTATGAAGCCTATACGTTTGCTATGGATCCGGAAAAACGAGATCTATTGGCAAAAAAGACGCGCGACTTTTTAGGGAAAGTTTTAGAAAAAGACCCTAAAAACTATGAAGTAAAAGCAAAAGTGGCCATGACCTACTTAAGCTCGGCTTCGCCCATGCAAGGGATCATGATGTTGCGCGAGATATTGGCGGAAGACCCAAAAAACGAAGCCGCTTTATTCAATATGGGCATGCTGTCCATTCAGTCTGGTCAGTATGATAAAGCCATTGAACGACTGATAGAATTAGTAGAGATAAACCCTAATCATGTGCAAGGTCAATTGCTTTTAGGAGTTGCTTACATGAATAAAGGAGATAAAACGAAAGCGAAAGCCCAGTTTGAAAAAGTAAAAAAGTTGGATAAGGATCCTTCCGTACAAGCAACGGCAGACTCGTATCTGAAAGATTTAAAATAAATAATTGTTAAACCAACCCCTGTCTTAACAGACATCTTCTCTTTGGCAAGGGATGATAAAAAGGGAAAAACTAAAAAAAGTTATGCCAAGCGGTAAGAAAAGAAAGAAACACAAAATGGCTACTCATAAACGCAAAAAGCGTTTGAGAAAAAACAGACATAAGAAGAAGTAAGGCTATTGTGAAGACGCAAATGTTAGCGTCTCAATTCCTTAACGTAAAACATTTTATCCCTTAATTCCTTTGAGTAACGAACTCATAATTAGTGCAACAGAGGAAGGAAGTCGGATAGCTCTTCTCAAGGACAAATCACTTGTGGAATTTCACCAGGAGGCGGAAGGAAGCAAGTTTGTAGTTGGTGATATTTATCTGGGCACTGTTAAAAAAGTAGTTCAGGGGCTGAATGCAGCTTTTATCGACATCGGGTATGAAAAGGACGCGTTCCTTCATTACCTGGATCTCGGTCCGCAATTCAGTTCATTGCAAAAGTTCACTAAACTCGTCCGCGCGAAAAAGATCACCGGAGGCAAGTTGGATCGATTCCAACTTGAAAAAGACATCGACAAGCATGGCAAGATTGGCCAGCAGCTCACGCGAAATCAACTCCTTCCGGTTCAGGTTGTAAAAGAACCGATCTCCACAAAAGGGCCTCGACTTTCTTGCGATCTCTCCATACCCGGACGGTATCTGGTATTGGTACCCTTCGCTACGTCCGTCAACGTATCTAAAAAGATTACGAGCAGTGATGAGCGCAAGAGATTATTGCGTCTCATTCAATCTATCAAGCCCGAAAATTTCGGTGTGATCATTCGCACCGTAGCCGAAGGCAAAGAAGTAGCTGAACTGGACAAAGACATGCGCAACCTGGTGAAAACCTGGGAAGAAGGCATGACCCGTTTGATTGACGCCAACCCACGCGATAAGGTAATTGGTGAATTGAGCAAAACCTCATCCATTCTCCGCGATGTTCTCAACGAATCGTACGACAATATCCATGTCGATGATAAAAAAATCTATGAGGAGGTGCGGAGTTATATTCAAAATATCGCTCCAGAAAAGGAAAAAATAGTCAAACTGTACACTGGTAAAGCTAAAATATTTGAACACTACGGAATTGAAAAGCAGATAAAATCTGTTTTTGGCCAGACGGTAAGTTTAAAGGGTGGCGGCTATCTGATCATCGAGCACACCGAAGCGCTCCATGTGATCGATGTGAACAGCGGCAATAAATCCAATCGCGAAGAAAATCAAGAGACCACTGCAATGTCGGTCAATTTAGAAGCCGCCAGAGAGGTAGCCCGTCAACTTCGCTTACGCGATATGGGTGGCATCATTGTAGTGGACTTCATTGACATGCGCAGTGCGGAAAACAAGAAGACCATCTTCAAGATTATCAAAGATGAGATGGACGCGAACGATCGCGCCAAACATACCGTGCTTCCTCTTTCGAAATTTGGATTGATGCAAATTACCCGTGAGCGCGTGCGCCCGCAGATGAACATCGCCACCAAAGAAGTTTGTCCTACGTGCAACGGCACAGGAAAGATTACTGCATCTATACTTGTATCCGATCAGGT
>JANOLM010000192.1:0-4817 GCA_031419815.1 Bacteroidia bacterium | reverse complement strand
TCAGTCTAACCAATCCGAACGGAGTATCTGGAGTGGGTTACGTTTGGACGGTAGTGAATACGAATGTGACGGGTGCTTCGAACCAGGCAACCCCGGTAGCAGCAGGCGCGATCAATACATCATTGAGTTTAGTAACGACAAATACAACAGGCAGTGTAGTGTACACGATTAGATCTGTAGCCAATGGATGCTTAAGTGCAGCACAGACGGTGACGGTAAATATTAGCCCGATCCCGGATGTTACTGCAAGCAATCAAACTATTTGCTCCGGTATTGTTACTGGAATTGGAATTACTAATCCAAATTCGGTATCTGGAACAACCTATACTTGGACAGCGAATCCAACAAATATTACAGGGGCATCTGCAGGAAGCGGAGCGACAATAGCGCAACTTTTGACCAGCACCGATGGAATCACAAATGGCAGTGTCATTTATACAATCACACCTTCTGCCAATGGATGTATTGGTGCAACATTTAACGTTACAGCAACCGTAAAAGCTACACCAGTTATCACGAACACTGCGCCTCAATTACAAACAAGTATTTGTAGCAATGCATCTTTAAATTTTACTCCTACAAGTTCAATCATTGGAACTACTTACACATGGACAAGTGTCTCTAGTGGAGTTACCATTACCGGAAATACTTTATCAGGATCGGGTTCAATTACCGATGCGCCTGCTAACTCTGGAAACGTGGTTGGAACAGTAACCTATACGATTACGCCAACCTCTAATGGATGCTCCGGATCAGCTGTAAACTATGTAGTGAATGTGTTACCATTGCCATCAGCCAACGGAACTGATCAGACAATTTGTGGTGGGCAATTGGTGAGTCTTACGATTGATCCTTCGCCACAGAATGTATTAGGTACTACTTTTAGTTGGGTTGCAATACCATCCTCAAATGTAAACGGTGCAGTTAACGGAAATGGTTCTTTGATCAGTCAAAACCTTTCCTTGACAAACAGTTTAGTAGGCAGTGTTATTTACAGAGTAACCCCTTCAGCAAATAATTGCATCGGATCTTTTAAAGATATAACTGTCACCATCAACCCCCCGGCTTTTGTATCCGCTGGGCTCGACTTGAAGTTATGTGAAGATTCTCCAAACATTATTCTTAATGGCTCAATTTCGGGTTCTACTTCGTCTGTAACCTGGACAGGTGGAACAGGCTCATACTCAAGTTCTACGAGTGTTACTCCAACGTATACATTTAATAATCCATCTGAGATAAACTCGCTTATAACTTTTACGGTAACAACGAATGATCCCGATGGCAGTGGGCCATGTAGTATCGCTACCGATAATATGAATCTGCAGATAAACCCATTGCCGGTTGTAGGATTTAACGGATTCCCGTTAGGTTCCCCTCCTCAAATGGCAGAAAATAATCTTCCAATTACACTTACCGGATTCTTGCCGGGTGGTGGTGGTGCGTTTACAATTTCGCCTGTTACATCATTGATAGGAGCTACATACGTCAGTGCTAACTTTGACAGGGTTAATTTTGATCCGGACGCTGTTACGCTTGGACCTAACTTTGTAACGTATTCCTACACAAGCTCAAACACAGGATGCTCCAATTCAACAACGCAACAGGTGATTGTGAACCCGGTTACGAATGTAAACTTCACGATTCAAAGTGGAGTATTGAATGCGGATCTAGAATGGGAGGTATGTGCGGATCAGGGGTTGGTAAAAATCACAGGTAGTCCAATAGCTAGCACGGGTAAGGCTCCGGAGACACAGTTTACTGCAGAGCCTGCATTTACGGGACAAACTGTTCCAACCATAGTAAAAATTGGTTCTGATTATTTCATGCAAACAAATAGTTTGGTTTCAGATACGTATTTGATTCGGTATACCTACCGCAATGCATTTGATGCTATCACATTCAAGTTAACTCCTGTGCATATTTTTGCCAGTCCTATAGCAGACTTTACATCTACCAATAATTGCATAATTGATGATGTGGTTTTTAAGGATACCTCTACGATCAATCCAACACCTTTCCCTGCAAGTATTGCCAGTTGGCAATGGAGTTTTGGAGATGGCTCAGCAAGTACTATGCAGCATCCAAGTAAAAGATATAACCTTGCTAGTACATATGCAGTTGGACTTAAAGTTACTACTGACCAAGGTTGCTCCAATTCAAGTGCTGCAAAGCCTATAAGGGTTGGTAACGTTCCTGATGTGGACTTCTCTTGGTCTTCAATTTGTAATGATGACTTTACAGCGTTCAGCGATAAGACCTTCAATCTGGGTATAAGTACAATTGATTCTCTTAAGTGGGATTTTGGAGACAGTTCTAATCCAATTCTTAAAGGACCTAATCTAGTATCGGGCGCTCCAGCTAATGTCCCTGCGGGTATGCATGGCGGCACAACTATTGGAACCTATAAGCAGCCTCAGCATAAATATTCTGCTTTCAATACGTATAATGCAACGCTCACAATCAAGACTAATGATGGTTGTACACAATCATTAACAAAAAAGGTATTTATTCTTCCCTACAGCACTGTACAGCCAGTTGCTTCGCTTGCCTATAAACAAGATTTTGAGGCAAATACTGGAGGTTGGATCCCCGAAGCTGGATTCCAGTATAATGTTAACCCTTCAATAAAAGTGTCGAGTGATACAAGTTGGATTTACGGGCTGCCAAATGGCCAACACATTAAAACAGCAGCCACAGGAACAAAAGCCTGGTGGACAGGAAAAAATAACAATACATATTATTCCCTCGAAAATTCTTGGGTGAACGGACCTTGCTTTAATCTTGCTTCTCTTGAAAGGCCAATGATTTCTTTAGACTATTTTTCTGATCTTGAAAATCAGTTAGATGGTGTAGTCTTACAATATTCAGTTGACGGAGGTATTAATTGGTTTAATGTTGGATCGGCCGCATCCTCTGCTACGGGTATTAATTGGTATAACACTTCTAACATCGTTGGGAAGCCAGGTACTCAGCTGATTGGAGATTATGGGTGGAGTGGCAATAAGGTTCAAGGCTGGCAGAACGGACGGTTTAATTTGGATATGATTGATCCTGCTAAACGAACTCAGGTGCGAATTAGAATCGCAATAGGCTCAAGCAATGATAATATTCCTAACCCGACTTTTGATGGCTTTGCATTTGATAATGTTTATGTGGGTGAGAAACAACGCAATGTTTTGATCGAGCATTTCACAAATTCGAATGTTCCAGTGAATGGAGATGCTAATTTAAATACCCTTTATGATAATCAGGTCAATCTAAATCATGTAACACCTGATTTCAGCGCTATCTACTACCACATTAATTCACCATCACCTGATGCTTTGAATTTAGATAATCCATCCGATCCACCGGCACGTGCTCTATTCTTTGGTGTAACGCAACCACCGGCTACCATTATGGATGGGCGCCTGGGTGCGAAAGGAACAACCTTTGATGGAACCTATGATAAGTTAACATCTGTAGAAGTTGACAGAAGAGCTTTGATTGACCCATTGTTTGATTTAAGACTGGACACCGTTGCTACTGGATTGAGCAATTTGATCAGCGTGCAACTGACCATTACAGCAAGACAAAACTTTACAACCCCATTGATCGCTCATATAGCATTGGTTGAGGATAATGTAAGTGGAAATAGAAACGTGTTAAGAAAATTACTCTTTGGTGCAGATGGTGAAACTATTACTAACACATGGATAAACGGCCAGTCAATAGTTAAACTTAGAAGTGATGTGGAGATTAATGTCCCTATCGCTAATCCTGCTAATCTTAGGTTGGTTGCTTTTGTGCAGGATAAAAATGATATCCCTAAAATACCGCTTGGTGAAGTAGCCATTTCACCATTCAAAGAGATTTATCAAAGTGTTTCCATTAGAGCTCCAAGAAAATCGGGCTCTCCAATTGTGGGGATTAGCCAAGAACCTACTGCACCAACAACATTAAATGGAATACGAATATTCCCTAATCCTGCGAATGGCTCATTTAATTTTGAGTTACCAGATGGTTCAGCACAAGGATACTCATGGAAACTGGCAGACCAACGTGGGGTAGTTGTTCAAAAAGGAGATTTTGAGGATGCCTTTAATAATCGCAAGCAAGTGGATATCTCAGGCGTGGCGAATGGTGTTTACTTTGTCATCATCATTGGCCCTGGAAAATCAGCGATTCATCAGAAGCTTGTGATCATGAATAGAAACTAAGTTTTGATTTGACTTAGTTCATGCAAAGCCCCTTCAAGCATTTTGCAAAAATCTTCAATTTGTGAAGGAATAAGTTTTTGGCTTTTTTTTGAGGCTGAGTTTTTTTCTATTTGGATGGACAACTCTTTCGCTAAAGTCAAACCCATCAGAGTAAGGGATGGCCTTAATTTATGGATCGCCCGGGCAAGACTGTCCCATGCACTGGAGGTGGCCAGATATCTAATTTCCTTAATACTTTCAGGCACGGTTTCCAAAAAAGTGTGTACCATCTCTTTTATAAACTCTGGGTTATCATTTGAGATGGTTTTCAAGTAAATCAAATCCACTGCTAAATTGGTGGTTTTAAAATTTGGGCTTGCTGCTGGAATTTTTTCTTTAGAACTAATTTTGTGGTTACTATATTTTATCAAAACCCTCATAAGATCATCAGGAGTAAAGGGTTTGGGAATGCATTCATTCATTCCTGCTGCCAAGCATTTTTCGATATCTTTTCTGGTGGCATTGGCGGTCAGGGCAATAATTGGTATTTCGCTTTTGGGTGGCTCGCCACTTCGTATAGCCTTAGTAGCTTCAAATCCATCCATCTCCGGCATTTGTATGTCCATCAGAACGACATCA
>JANOLM010000191.1:0-1858 GCA_031419815.1 Bacteroidia bacterium | reverse complement strand
CCAATGGGGCGGGCAAGAGTAATATTTTTGAGGCATTAGAATTTTTGAATTACTGTAACATCTGGGGGCCAGAAAAAGCTATCAAATTTTTTGGTAATCCTGATGAAATAAAAAACCGAAATCTATCTGATTATAATTCATTAACCGGTGAAGGTAAATCTATGACGTTCTTAATCGATTTAGATTCGATTAAACCATATTTTAAATTCCCTTTGCTTTATCAAGACGGAAATATCCCGAAAGGAGATTATGTTTTCGATGATTTCGGAAAATATATGGATAGCGAGGACATAGAAGACGCACTCAAACTCCCCGAGTATTTGCAACTAACCAATTTTACAAGATTGTTTGTTAGGAATAGTGCGTTGTTAAAAATAAATAATCAAGATGATTCCCAATTGGCACTTGATGCTTCTAACCTGGAAAAAGTTCTAAAGAGAATTTTCAGAAACCAAAAAGTTAAAGAAGAAATAGTAGAAATACTTCAACTGCTAATTCCAGGCTTCGACAATATTGACATAGTCTCAGAGGAGTTAAGCTCAACTGATAATCTACTTGTCTATGAAAAAAGTCTAAAAAAGCCTCTGAGCAAAAGACTTATTTCGGATGGAACCTTTAACATCCTGGCAATATTGGCTGCCATCTATCAAAGCGATAAACCCCAGTTTTTGTGCATAGAAGAACCTGAGAATGGTTTGAATCCAAAAGTGGTGAGGGAGTTAGTAAGTATCATTAGAAGTAAATGCCAGGATCACGGTCATTACATCTGGCTCAATACTCATTCTCAAACTCTTGTTTCAGAACTTCGTCCGGAAGAAATTATTCTAGTTGACAAAGTAAACGGCATGACACAAACCAAACAGATCAATGGAGTTGATCTTCATGGCTTAAAGATGGATGAGGCATTATTAACCAATTCGCTGGGCGGTGGAATTCCATGGTGAAACTAGGCTTCATCGGAGAAGGGGCCGTTGAGAAAATCATCCTTGAATCTTCTCAATTTCAGGAATATTTACATTCGGTGGGAATTGATTTTGTCAATGAGGTAGTTGATGCAACAGGTAATGGAAATCTCTTGCCGCATAATATTGATCAATATTCCCAAATTCTGAAAAGCAAGGGAGCATCTACAATTATTGTTCTTACAGATTTAGATGACGATCAATGCATCACTTTAACAAAATCAAGAATCAAGCCATCGGACTATCATACAATAATAGTAAGTATAAAGCAGATTGAGGCTTGGTTTCTTGCCGATGAAGAAGCTATGCGAACATTCTTAAAGGACAATGATTATTCGATCGGAAATCCTGAAGCAATAGAAAAACCCTTTGAAAAAATCCGTGGTCTACGCATCCAAAAAATTGGAAGAGGAATAGGAAGCAAAGTAATTCTTGCAAATCAAATGATCAACAACCATAACTTTTCTATACTTCGGGCGGCCAAACATCCTAATTGTGCCAGCGCAAGGTTTTTCATTGGAAAAATCATAGAATTATCACAAAAACAGAGTCTAACGTAGTACAAAGTAGTTTCTTAAATCAATAATACAGAGAACTATGGGAATGTTCGATCACATAAAAATTAATCTATCTCAACTACCAATTAGTCAGGAAGAACACAAGCTTCTTTCAAAAGAAGAATCTCTGGATTTCCAGACAAAAGATTTTGAGTGTTTTCTCGCCACCTACAAAATCACCGATAAGGGCCTTCTCTTTCATGCGGACCTACCTCTTGAAATGGATATGCAAGATTGGGTTCAAATAAGTCATTTTACGGGCGTCTTTGAATTTTACACAAGCCTGAAAGACCACTGGTTTGAATTTGCGGTAATGTTTGAGAACGGGCAGCTAGTCAA
>JANOLM010000190.1:0-3462 GCA_031419815.1 Bacteroidia bacterium | reverse complement strand
CTCCGAAAACAAAATGGATGCCAACGATATTGATCAACTCTTGAAAAAACTGGAAGAACTTAAACAACAAAAGCCATGAATGCGTATGTCAATTACCTTATCGAAGCTAACATTGGACTGGTTGCTTTTCTGTTATTCTATATCTTGCTATTAATCAATGAGACAAACTTTAATTTTAAGCGCGGCTTTCTGCTTGTTGGAATTGGGGCATCACTGCTATTTCCTTTTGCAAAATTTACTACAGCAAGCAACGCTCTGCCTTCCATCAGTAACGTATTGCCTTCCTATTTTTTGCCTGAAATAGTAATTAGTGCAAACGAACTGAGTGGAGTTGTTGCTCCTTCAAGTGTAAGCTATTGGGTCATAGCCTTATGGATATATCTCGCCATTGCATCGCTATTACTTGTTATACTCATTATAAAGGTAAGCCGTATACTTAGCTACCTTCAAAAATCACATACCACACTTCTCGAAGACAAATTTAAAATCATTGAAAGCGACAGCGAGCTGCTTACATTTTCTTTCTTCCATTTCATATTTATAGGAAGCACTACGGCTTTCTCACACGAGGAAAAGCAACAAATTATTAAACATGAGATCACTCACGCCACAAAATTTCACTCGTTGGATATTTTGCTGGTGGAATTTCTCAAAATCATATTCTGGTTTAATCCAGCGGTATATTATTTCAAATCGTTATTCACCAGCATCCATGAGTTTCAAGCCGATCAATTGGCCGTGGACAAACAGGATGTGAATCAATATTGCAACCTTCTGGCGAGGGTTGCCTTGCAGTCGGCCGACTACCCTATCGCCAATCATTTTAATAATTCTTTAACCCTTAAACGAATTGCCATGATGAAAACTGCAAAAACAAAATTGAGCCGATGGAAAATTGCCGCTATTGCCTCGGTGTTTGCTGGTCTATTTATTCTAGTAGCCTGTCAAGACCAAATCATAAACGACATTACGAAGAACGGATCAACCATTACGCAAACCGACTTTCCTCCGGAGATAGCCGCAGATATCAAAGCCTATAAAGAGAAGAGTCCGTCCGGGAAAGACCAGGGAACGATAACATACATAACAGGCGATGCAGATGAAATCAAAAAACTTACTTCAAGCGTATATGCTGGTCAGGTTATTATCAAGACGTATTCCTTTGACGAATCGGGCACGATGGGTGTACTTTTACACCATGTGGGTCAGTATGCTGACCAACTAACTACCCGAAATGCAGGAGGGGATGAAATTTTCACGATCGTGGAAGAGCCTGCTTCACCCGTTGGAGGGATGCCGGAATTTTATAAACTCGTTGGAGAGAAAATGATGTATCCCCTTGAAGCCAGAACAAAAGGTATTCAGGGCAGGGTCTTCGTAGAATTTATTATCAATACTGATGGCTCGCTCACAGACATAAAGACTCTAAAGGGAATTGGAAGTAGTTGTGATGAAGAAGCTGCGCGTGTGGTGTCGTTATCTCCACCTTGGGTACCTGGCAAACAAAGAGGTGTTGCTGTGAGGCAACGGATGGTGTTGCCTGTTACTTTCAAGCTCGATGGCTCAGGCAAGAAAGTAGAATTAGGCCAAACTGACAAGCCAACGATGAGTGAGCTGGTCGTAACAGGATATCTACAAAAAAAGAACTAAGAATAATCAGGGTTGCCAACTTCTTAAAGTTGGCAACTCTTTACCTAATATTACTTCCCCATAAACACTTCTGCCAATTTCTTTTCCAACTGCGCACCTCTCAGGTTCTTTGCGATGATCACTCCATTTGGATCGAGCAGAATTGAAAAAGGTATAGCGTTAATATTATAATCTTTTGCTGCTTTTGAATTGAAGTACTGCAAATCCGAAACATGGGTCCAAACAAGGCCGTCTTCGCGGATGGCTTGTACCCAATCTTCTTTGGTGCGGTCAAGCGATACACCAAACACTTCAAATCCTTTATCTTTAAATCTATGATAAGCCCTGACAACATTGGGGTTTTCTCTGCGACAAGGACCGCACCACTTCGCCCAAAAATCAACTAAAACATATTTGCCCTTTAGAGAAGAGAGTGCCACAACCTTACCTTCAGGATTTGGCAACGATATCTCCGGTGCAGGTTGACCAATAGCTGTAGCCTTCATTTTATCAACATAACTCACAAATTCTTTCCCATGAGAAGAAGTCGGCCATTCTTTTTTAATACGATTGGCTGTCTCCACAAACAAGGATAAATACTTATCGGGATCAAGCAGGCCATTGCTTTGCAACACATTTATAGATCCCAATGACAGCGGTTGCTCGCGTATCAAGGCAGCGATTTTATCGTGACCGAGTCCAATCAATTCCATGTATTTTGCCTGCAACAACTGTATCCTGGCTTCATCCTTTGCTGCTACAGCTTCATTGAATTGTGCCGTTAGCGTTGCAATTTCTGGCGTGTTCTGAGCCTCCGCTGTAAGTGCTTGGACTTTCGAAATCAAGTCATGATCAAGGGAACCCTTAATCTCAGTAAAACCATTTTGATTGTTGCCATCCACATTTACTTCAATATTACTTTTATGAAGGATAAGGTTAAGCTTTTGTTGATTGTAAAAATTCAATTGGTAATACCCAGGTTCTGTGAGATGAATTTTTTTCGCGTATGTATAATTGCTTTTGAGTAAGATGGTATCCTTCCATCCTTGTCCATCAGGTTGCATTCTTTGAATAGAAATTTGACCCGATGCCGGAAACCCGACTTTACCTTTCAGGATAATATCCCAACCTCCATCATTTTTTTCGGGTGAGGATGAACAACCTAATGCAGAAAAGCCTGCAATAAAAAATACTAATAAAATGTGTTTCATATCTCCGTTAACTTAATTTTTTCAATAATAATTCCGTTGCCACTTTAGGATCGGCTTTTCCTTTGCTTCGTTTCATTACTTCGCCCATAAACATGCTCATGATTCCTTTCTTGCCTCTTTTATATTCTTCAACCTTTAAAGGAAACTCCTTGATCACTTCTTCTACAATGGGGGAAATTGAATCCGCATTGCTGTCCTGAATAAGGTTTAATTGCTGCGCCACTTCCAAGGGTGATTTATTGGGGTTCTTCAAAAGCTCTGGAAATAAACGTTGGGAGGCTACTGAAAAGTTTACCTTACCGCTATCGATTAATGCTATTAATTCCGCTAAATCTTTTGCCGACACCGGAAACTCATCAACCGAAAGACCCACTTCATTTAAAGTAGATTTAACAGGCCCCATCACCCAGTTGGCTGCCGCTTTAAAATTATTGGTGTGCTTGCAAACTGATTCAAAATAAATAGCAACATCTTTTGAATCCGTCAACACCTGAGCATCGTACTCAGAAAGTTTCATCTCGGTGATATATTTCAGATACAAATCGCGCGGAAGCGCAGGCATGGAAGCTTTAATTTCATTCAGCCAATCTTCTGATACCACAAGTGGACTTAAGTCTGGATC
>JANOLM010000189.1:0-2792 GCA_031419815.1 Bacteroidia bacterium | reverse complement strand
CTTCGGATTGTGCTACGAGATACCATGGTACTACAGATACTACGATTTGAAACTCGGTGATTTATTTCGCTGAAAAGGTCATTTTGATAGCCGCGGTAAATCGCTTAACCCACCTCAATACCAGTTATATTGATAATATATACTATTCCTAAATGGGACAATTCTCCCCAAAAGGGGATAAATCTCTACACTTTTGCTGAAGCATATATTACAATAAGTGATTTGAATAATGGGAGTAGAACCCCAATCTATTGACAAACTATTGGGTGTTCTTCACCAACATGCCTGTGCATTTATCAAAGTCAATTTAATCTTCATGGTGCACCAAAAAATCCTAATCCTTTTCATTTCTTTTTGTAGAACCTTGCGCTAGAGTATTTATAATCTTCCGGATACTTATGCTGTAGTCTTTTGACAAGACACATGCATTGCTGCCCCGAAGCATTAGCACCAGAATTATTTCTTATGAATGGAAACACTTAAACAGTTCAATTACCATTGAATGGTACGGCAAAGATGATTGCCGTCTGGATTCGATCTTATCATATGATAAGCCGATAGTTTGTACTTCTTCCGCCACCGGGTTCTTTTTCAAGGATGCCTTGATTGATCATACCTTGTATATCTCTCAACGAAGTATCGGCAGAACACTGTGCCATCTTTGCCCATTTGGATGAGGTGAGTTTTCCTTCAAATCCATCCATCAGTTTGTTAACCATCACGCGTTGCCGTTCGTTGAGGGTAGCGTTGTTGTTTTTCTCCCAGAATTTAGATTTAGTCAACACGCCCGATAGTTTTTCTTCTGCAGTGGATATTGCTCTATTTAGACATTGCAGAAACCAAACCAGCCAAGGGGTTATATCCAGATTTCCCTTTTGAGTTTTTTCCAGGCATTCATAATATTCCTTATGCTCTATCCGTATCTGTGAGGACATACTGTAGAATCGTTGACTACCCTTGTCCGATCTGGATAATTGCATATCGGCTATCGCGCGGGCGATGCGACCGTTGCCATCGTCCAACGGGTGAATTGTTACAAACCACAAGTGGGCTACAGCTGACTTTAGTAAAAGGTGTATGTCATTGAAATTGTTAAACCAGTTCAGGAATTTTTTCATTTCACTTTTCAGGCGTGCACCACTGGGTGCTTCAAAATGAACCCGTTCTTTTCCCATCGGTCCTGATAAAATTTGCATTGGATCATCCTCTGCTTTTCTCCAATCTCCGACCGTTATTTTATACATGCCACTTCTTTCTGTTGGGAAAAGAGCCGCATGCCAATCGAAGATTCGTTCTGCTGTAAGAGGTTGATCAAATTTTTGTGTGGCATCTACCATCATTTGAACCACTCCTTCCACGTTGCGATCTGCTTGTACCATTCCCGCTATGTCGAGTCCCAGTCTTCTTGCAATAGAGGAGCGCACCTGATCCACCGGCAGTTTTTCGCCTTCTATCTCACTTGATTTTATTACATCGTCCGTCAGTGTTTGCAGAGCTGCTTCCGCTTTTAGTTTAAAACCGAGTCCTTCCATTTTCCCGAGCAACCTTCCCTGGTTGTACCGGACTTCTGAGAGGATTGAGAGAAGTTCATTATCCTTCCAGGTGAAATCGGGCCATTCTTTTCGCTCATGTATGTACATAATCTCCGCATTTTATGCGGTAAATAAAGGCAATAATCTCCGCAAATACACTATAATATCCGCAAATAATGCGGTGAATAAGTAGCATATTCTCCGCATATCCGCCTAAATGAGCTGAATTTTAGCGTCACCACAAAAAATAAATTGAATACTGATCGAGGAAATTACATTTTCCGCCTCGCTACAGAACCAACAATTTGACGTCATTGCGAGTGCCAGCGCTGGCAGTGGGAGGGGCGAAGCAATCCTTAAATTCGGAGATTGCTTCGCACAACCACACAAATCCCCGCAGGTGCTCGCAATGACGTTCACTGTTTTGCGTAAGGTCAGTTATGTAAGTCACCACTTTTAGAGGCTGTAACTGCTTAGTCGATTCAACTTGACCACTTTGGTGCTGAATCATTCTCCGATCTAAATCATTAGTGCATCCTTTATAGTAATCTCCATTGCTACAAAGCAGAATATACACATGCCACATGCAAAATAATGTTAAAAAAAACCCGCCTTCGCTAAAGCTATGGCGGGTGAAGTGGAGCCGCAGGTATATCTGCCGTAGCCTTGGCGAAGGCAGAGTTAAACCAAATGCTTCTTTAAAAACGCCCGGCCTGAACCGCTCTTGAGATATTTCTCAAATTCAAACGCTTTACTTTTGTCAGTAAAGGCTGTGTAGGTAATCAATTTTACCGGAAGCAGATCTTTTGTTGATTCAACATAACCGCGTTGATGCCGAAGCAAACGGTATTCGATATTATTTGTGCATCCTTTGTAATATTCTCCGTTACTACAGAGTAAAATGTAGGTGTAGTACATGAGACAAGATAATGATTTCCAGAAAACGGAAAGTGTATAAAATAAAAAACCCGCCTTCGCTAAAGCTATGGCGGGTGAAGTGGAGCCGCAGGGAATCGAACCCTGGTCCAGAGAAGATAAAACCGTACGTTCTACATGCTTAGTTGACTTTGATTTTCGAGAGAAGCAAGGCAGGCAACAGCCTCAACTCCTCCTTAGTTGCTGTTTTCTCGACAGTTGCGCGCAACAACGCAACGGCCCAGTTCATGCTTTCGACATCGCTGATCCAAGCCCGCGGAACAAAGGCTTGGGCGATGATGGCCTTCTACTTCTTAAGCAGAATAAGTCAATCTAACCTTAGGT
>JANOLM010000188.1:0-2742 GCA_031419815.1 Bacteroidia bacterium | reverse complement strand
TCTAGCCGTTCTGAGGAAAACAGTTCCTGAGATTTTAGATGATATCTTTCAAAATACAGAATTACGTTACGCCATTGATAAAAACAATTCAATTTACCTTTCATTAGGCCAATCACTTATGACTGATTTACCTTTTGATTTTTTTGGAGAAGGGGAACAATTGAATACCCGCAAGACGAATGATCAGGATTATTCGCCATACGAAGAAGTGGAAAAGACAAAAGAAGAAAAACTATTCACCATTGGGTTTAAGAATGCCAATTCAAAACCCACAGCCAATATTGCCGGATATGTTCGCAACACAAAATCTGGTGAGCCTGTTATTGGCGCTTCTGTTTTTATTGAACATCCTCTGATTGGAGTGGCCACAGATCAGTTTGGCTATTTTTCCATTACACTTCCCAAAGGCAGACAGGAGTTAGTTATTAAAAGTCTGGAAATGAAAAGCACCAAGCGCCAGGTTATGCTATATGCGGATGGTAAGCTGGACATTGAGCTGCAAGAAGATGTAACGCCACTAAAAGAAGTTGTTGTCCAATCCGAGCGTGATGCTCAGGTAATGGGTCTTCAGATGGGTCTGGAAAAACTAGATATTAAAACGATGAAGCAAATTCCGGTGGCGTTGGGCGAAGTGGATATCTTCAAAGCAATACTCACGCTACCAGGCGTTCAATCTGTTGGTGAGGGCACAGTAGGATTAAATATTCGCGGAGGAGCCTCTAATCAGAATTTGATTTTGTACAATGACGCAACTATTTTTAATCCCTCTCATTTATTCGGATTTTTCTCAGCCTTTAATCCGGATATTTTAAAAAATGTAGAGTTGTACAAAAGTGGAATACCAGCAGAATATGGCGGTCGTTTATCTGCTGTGCTGGATGTGAACACGCGTGAAGGCAATAAACGAAAATTTGCAGGCTCTGGAGGCATCAGCCCAGTGACCGGAAGGTTTTCACTGGAAGGCCCCATCTTCAAAGACAAAACTTCATTTTTAATTGCTGGCCGCTCTACTTATTCAGATTGGTTGCTTACAAAAATTCCCTCTGCCACCTTAAAAAATAGCCAGGCTTCTTTCTATGACCTGAACATGACCCTCAGTCATCAGATGAACGATAAAAATAGTTTCTATGCTTCAGGGTATCTCAGCAAAGACGGCTTCAAATTAAATAGCGATACCGCATACAAGTATTCCAACCAAACGGTATCAGCAAAATGGAAACATGTTTTTGGAAATAAATTTTATGGGATTTTAACAGGAAGTTATAGTGGTTATGATTACCAGGTTTCAAGTGATGTCAATCCTGTCACCAGTTATCAGTTATCTTATACCGTTCAGCAAGCAAATATTAAAGCTGACTTTAATTATTTCCTGAACACAAAACACACTTTGAATTTTGGAATATCTTCCATACGCTATATGCTTTCACCAGGAAGCTTTCAGCCGAATGGATCAGAGTCTCTCGTAACACCCGATGTTTTGCAGAAAGAGCAAGGAGAAGAAAGTGCCATTTATATTGGCGACAATTTTGAAATCAATCCCCGACTTTCCATTTACGCTGGCCTTCGCTATTCCCTTTTCCAAAATCTTGGACCGAAAGATGTGTTCACGTATGACCCAGGCTCACCTAAAAATGAAAATTCCATTCTGGATACAGTCCAGTATGCAACAGGTAAAAAAGTGGCCAACTATCAGGGACCCGAATACCGGTTCTCTGTGCGCTATACCTTATCTGGAAATAGCTCCATTAAGTTCGGTTACAATAAAATGCGTCAATATCTGCAGATGCTTTCCAATACGGCAGCCATCTCACCTACCGACATCTGGAAGCTAAGTGACTCTTACATTAAGCCGCAGATTGGCGATCAATTTTCTATTGGCTACTATAAAAACATGAAATCCCTTATCGAAACTTCGGTGGAGATCTATTATAAAACCATGGAAAATTTTCTAGACTTCAAGGGTGGGGCCAAATTAATTCTCAATCACCACATCGAAACCGATGTAGTTAATGCAACCGGCAAAGCCTACGGAGCTGAGTTTATGATAAAGAAATTAAGTGGCAAGTTGAATGGGTGGATTAGTTACACTTATTCCCGCTCTTTGCTGCAGGCGAAAGGAGGCTCTCCTTCTGAATCAATTAATCAGGGCAAATGGTACCCTAGCAATTATGACAAGCCCAATGCTGTTAACTTTATTGGCAATTATAAATTCAGCAGAAGATTCAGTATGTCGTTGAACATGACCTACAGCACCGGCAGGCCAATTACCCTGCCACTTGCAAAATATGATTTGAACGGATCTAAAAGATTGTACTATTCCGAAAGAAATCAATATCGTATTCCCGATTATTTCAGGACTGACTTTGCCTTGAACATAGAAGGAAATCATAAAATAAAAAAATTGGCACACAGTTCATGGACAGTGGCGGTGTACAATTTAACCGGAAGACAAAATGCCTACTCGGTTTATTTCATTTCGCAAAATGGCACTGTGAAAGGATACAAGCTTTCTATTTTTGGAAGACCTATCCCTACGGTTACTTATAACTTTAAATTCTAATGCCAAAAAGAGATACTTCATTCAGTACAAAACTATTATGGTTGGTTCTCCTGATCGGCTTTAGTTGCGTTGAACCGTATGAACCCCCAGTGATTGAAAATGGAGTTAGTCTTCTGGTTGTGGATGGTTCGTTGAATACAGAAGGTAAAAGTATAATAAAGCTATCCCGATCAGAGAATCTA
>JANOLM010000187.1:0-2753 GCA_031419815.1 Bacteroidia bacterium | reverse complement strand
TCTTTACCACTCGCACGATAATTGCGAAAAGCAGCGATCTGAATATTGGTGTTAGCATCGGCAAGACCTTCGGTGATGTACGTTTCACCATTAGGTAATTTGGCCAACAACCACAACGCCTGCGCACGCTGAAGTTGATTATCGGATTTCCAAAGTTGGGTTAACGCAGGTTCTGCTTTTTCGCCCATAGCTGCAATAGCTGTCCAGCCGAGAAAACGTACAGCCGGATTGGGATTAAGCAATGCTTTAACAGCACCTTCAACAGAACTCACATCTGTTTTCTCTGTCATGTATTTCATTTTAGGCGGAGCCACTCTGTAAATTCTTCCGCGGTCAAGATCACCCACTGCGTGCCCACCTACTCCTGGATCATACCAATCGGCAACAAACAAAGAACCATCAGGCGCGATTGCAACATCTGCAGGGCGGAACCATTGGTCTTTTTTGGCTTCTAAGATATTTACAATTGTTGCGGAATAGCCCGCACCACTATTTTCTACTGGATAAGATCTTACAACATTATGACCTGGCTCGGAATGAATCATCTGTCCGCGAAATACTTCGGGCAACAGTGTTCCTTCGTAAATAGTAATGCCAGTGGGTGAGCCTGAACCGGTTTGCAATAGATTGGGCACAACACCGGGATCATTCAAATGCCAGTGGCGCAGTGGAATTTCTTTTTCCATATTCGTTCTGCGTGCCGGCCAACTGGCACCAGTCATTTCATCTTTAAAGCCAAAGTTACCGCCCTCCATCACGTAGTTAATGCGTGTTCCTTTATTCCCATCATCATCGTTATCCGATTGCCATACCGTGCCGAAAGGATCAACTGTGACCTCATAGTTGTTTCTAAAGTTATGTGCGAGTACCTCTACGTTTGAACCATCCATATCAGACCGCATCACTAAACCTTCGCGAAATGGTTTGCCATTGGTGACAACTTTTCTTCCACGCACATCCACTACAGTATCGCCAGCGGGAGTAAGCAATGATTTGCCTTCGTTACCAAAATTGAAATATAGTTTTCCATCTGGCCCGAAAATAAAACTGTGCATGCCGTGATCATGTTGAACACCTTGTACACCTTTGAAGAAGACTTCTTTCTTATCGGGAACATCATCCCCGTTTTCATCTGTAAACACAAACACATTCGGGCTGCAGGACACAATCACTTTATTTCCCATAATGGAAATTCCAAGAGCAGCGTTTACATCAGTGCCCTGATAAAATACTTTGCTCTTGTCGGCCTTGCCATCACCATCGGTGTCTTCCATGATCACAATGCGATCACCTTCTTTCTTTTCAGGATTTTTCGGATTGAGTTGATTGCGATAATTGTAAGCTTCGCATACCCAAATTCGTCCACGAGAATCAATGGCCAGATTGGTTGGGTTAGTGAACATAGGTTCTGATGCGAAGAGCGTTACCTCAAGGCCGTCATACACTTTTAAATCAGCCAACGAAGTTTCAGCAGAATGCTCGTCAGGACTTTTTGGAGTACAGGCAGCTAATAAGGCAAGGCAACTAATGGCAACTAGTTTTTTGGATGAAAAGAATCGCATAGATGTAGAGTTTAACAGCAGAGAAATATACGATGTTTTTCTTTATAGTCATTTCGACCACAACAAAAAGATGTGGGGAGTATAGCGCTATCTGGAAGAGATACACGCTCGAAACGATATTTTTTGTTTCACTTTAAATATCTGAACTTGCTATCAACTTAATCTTACCGCCATGAAAAAGCTAATCGTTTTAACATTCGTTGTGTTTTTAGCCGTGACGATGAAGAGCTACAGCCAAACAGTGTATGCCTCCGCAAAGGGAGAAAAGTATCACACCGCTGATTGCAAACTTTCAGGTGATGCCGATGGTATGACATTGGATGCTGCCAAGAAACTGAAGAAAGGCGCCTGTGCAGTTTGTAAACCAAATGACCACTTCAAAGACAAGGTAAGTCAGTGCATGGGAAAAACTGTTGATGGCACCCGGTGCAAGCGTATGACCGCGACAAAAGACAATAAATGTTATCAGCATAAAGCTAAATGATGGAGCGCAAACTTATTCACCCGAAGGGGCCAACTTTCTCCCGCATCATTTCCGGTGTGTGGCGATGGCATACCGTATCGCCAGATACTGTGGAGAGATTGATTAACACTTCGCTTGATGAGGGGATCACTACATTTGATCATGCCGATATTTATGGTGATCATGGCAATGAAGAAATTTTTGGGAATGTATTGCGTAAAAATCCTTCACTGCGTGGCAAGATGGAGCTAGTTTCCAAGTGCGGGATAAAATTTAGTTCTTCCAAACGACCATCAACCTGGGTGAAGCATTACGATACATCGAAAGAGCATATACTTTGGTCGGTTGAAAATTCATTGAAGATGTTGGGCACGGATCGATTGGAATTGATGTTACTCCACCGGCCCGATCCGTTGATGAATCCCACGGAAGTGGCGGAAGCCTTTAGCAAATTAAAACAAGATGGAAAGGTATTGCATTTTGGTGTTTCCAATTTCACGCCAAGTCAGTTTACCATGTTGCAACATTATCTGCCGTTTCCGTTAGTGACTAACCAAATTGAAATTTCGCTTTCGCGTATTGATCCTTTGTTCAATGGAGAGCTGGATGTGTTGATGGAGCATGAGGCATCCGCTATGGCGTGGTCACCGTTGGGCGGAGGAAAATTAGTAGCAGGAGATCGCGAATTGTTTAGTAAGGCAGCCAAGTACAATGCATCGTATAGTCAA
>JANOLM010000186.1:0-11441 GCA_031419815.1 Bacteroidia bacterium | reverse complement strand
CACTGCCATTCGCACCCAATCTCAGAAAATACTTTTGTGTACTCTAAGATGCTTTGGGTATAGTCATAATAATATTGAAGGTTGGGATCCTGAGTTTCTAGGTAGGGAGCGATGACCCAAACAAAATAATCATCTTTCCTTTCGCTGAACTTCATACACTACTTTAAAGATGTTTGGCAGGATTTGAATAGCGCCTGAACTTCTAACTTCAATCGCTGACAGGCAGCATGATCCTTTTGACTATTGAATGATAGAGTAAGGTTAGCGTCCAACGTTGATATCAATAATGGTTTGCAATAAAAGATACAAACGAACATAAAAACTTTCTTTACTCAAAGTAATTAGGCATAAATGTTAACAGTTAATCGTTAATGGTTATCCGTTAATTGTAAAGGAGAAGTAATTCATCTACGTCCCTATTAACGATTAACTATTAACGATTAACGTAATTGTTAGAAGCCCTGAGTGCTCAACTTATGTTGAATAAAATCTGTAAAGCGGTATTTCTTAAGAGCACTATCGGACAAATACTTTGCTCCCTTGATCATACCAATACATTTTTCACTTCCGCAGTTGCATTGAAACGACTGATCCATGTCCCACTCTGCGGATGGATAGAAGAAAGTAAACTCATCACCAGCCTTAATTCGCTTAACAGTCACAAAATTCATAGACGTTGTGTCAAAGAAGCAATTCGGTTCGCAACTATGGTTGGCGCACTCGAGGCATTCCGGGAAAAGTTCAATGTGTTCGTGCTCACTCACCTGAACGGTAAGGTAGTTGGGTGTTGAATGAACGTTTTTTGCCATGAAGCCGATGATCACTTCATTTGCTTTGAAGTCTTTTTTTGAAAAAAGTGACCGGTTGCTGGTAATCGGATCGATCCGTATTTCGGCAACTTCTGTCTGATCCGACTCAACGATTGTTTCGATTAAACTCATAATTATAGTGGTTAGTGGTTGTTTGTGTAAAGTGGACTGTGAAGCGGTACCGTGCGGTACAATGAAATCTCTCTGCGGAGTTGTATGTCCTATTAAACCGCAATGGGAATATTTAAGGATGGATGGGCCTGGTAATTTACTATCTCAAAATCTTCGAACGTGTAATCGAAGGTGAAATCTGATTTGCGTTTGATATCCAATAGTGGAAGTGGAAAAGATTTGCGGATAAGTTGAATTGCTTGTTTTGAGCTCAAAATCATTCCTTCTTGAATTTTACTTGATTTGCTAAAACTAAATCTATCCACAAGTATCCCACAAAGTTATCAACAAAGATTTAAAAGAACTAGAATTAGTTCAAATTTTAGAGTCCATTCTTTAAAATAAATAACACTCTCAAGAATATCCAGAATATTCGGATCAATTCAATCTTCACACTTTTAGCTTACCATCTTGTTAAAAGCAGATTGATTTTTAAGGATAAACTCTAATCATAATGAGGTAAACTCAAACGGCAATAGGCGCTTTAATACCAGGATGACTTTGGTAATTCAATATTTCAAAGTCTTCAAACTGATATTCAAATATGGAAGCTGGCTTTCGCTTTATAATAAGAGCAGGCAACGAATAGGGCTCACGGGTGAGTTGAAGATTCACTTGATCCAGATGATTTAGATAAATATGAGTATCGCCTCCAGTCCAAACAAAATCACCCACTTCAAGGTCACATTGTTGCGCAACCATGTGAGTAAGTAGAGCATAGCTCGCTATATTAAATGGCAAACCCAGGAAAACATCTGTGCTCCTTTGCAGAAGCATGCAAGACAACTTGCCATCGGCTACATAAAATTGAAATAACGCATGGCAGGGTGGTAGTGCCATTTGATCTACATCGGCAGGGTTCCAAGCTGTTACAATATGTCTTCTGGAATCTGGTTTCTTTTTGATTTGATCAATAACCTTGGCCAGTTGGTCAATCTTCTCTCCATTCCGTCCTGGCCATGAACGCCATTGATAGCCATAGACTGGTCCCAGGTTGCCATCTTTATCAGCCCACTCGTTCCAGATTGAAACACCATTGTCCTTGAGGTATTGAACATTCGTGTCCCCATTAATAAACCAAAGTAGTTCGTATATAATAGACCTCAAGTGAAGTTTCTTGGTAGTCACTAATGGAAATCCGTGTTGAAGATTGAATCTCATCTGGTATCCAAAAACAGAGAGTGTTCCAGTACCCGTTCTATCCGTCTTTTGGATACCATTTGCAAGAATATGTTTAGCCAGGTCTAAATACTGCTTCATGCTTTTTTTTATTTCGAATTTCAAACTTCGTGAATTATTTTCAGTGTTCACGTATTTTCCCAATCATAATCCTCAGCTAAATTTTTACTCGTATGCCAGTGCTTCGCGAGTGGTGATTTTGTTTGCTCTCCTTGCGGGATATAGCGTAGCAGCATAAGATCCTAGAATGATAATGAGTATCCATATCCCAAGTGCGAGCCCGGAGATGGTTAAAGACAATGGTGTTCGGAATGCCATGTTGCCAATCAGCCGACCCATATAAGTAGAGAGTATGAGGGATAAGGCAAAAGCAATGAAAATACTCATCGAACCAATCAGCAACCCTTCCCACACAATAAGGGCACTGATTTTTTTGGGTGTCGCACCAATAGCGCGCATTATACCGATTTCACGTGTTCGTTCCAGGATGTTCATACTCATTGTTGACATTAATCCAAGTGTACCAACAAGCGCCATTAATATGGCCATTGCCAATAAGGAATTGACAAGGACTTTCATGTGAGCGGCTACAGCATTGTGCAGCAACCACACTGGTATAGTTGAGCTCACAGAAATATTTTCCTTCTCAAGCAAGCCTTCTACCTCACGATTTTTACGTACTGCATTTTCTTTGGAGCGATCAGCGTAGGAAATCCGTAGCATTTTAGTCTGACTTACGGTGTTCGTACGCCTTGAGAAAACTTCGAGAGATACATACGCTGATGCCGGTGATCCTACATCTTCTGTAAATCCTATCACATTCCATTCCGAAGGTTTTCCGTCAATTGATAGCGATACACGCTCCCCAATCTTTAATGAGCCCCTTGCGGCTTGATTCAACACCACATCATTTGATTCCTTGTTAGTTAGCCATCGACCTTCCACTACTGTTA
This sequence comes from Bacteroidia bacterium, assembly GCA_031419815.1. Lineage (GTDB taxonomy): Bacteria > Bacteroidota > Bacteroidia > Cytophagales > Cyclobacteriaceae > ELB16-189. The sequence goes on along the minus strand of JANOLM010000186.1, from coordinate 8,329 downwards.
AATTCAACATTTTGGTTGGTATGGGTAGTGCTTGCATGGTAAAGCTCCCATGTCCCTTATCCGGATAAGTATGTGTTACCTCAAACGCGTTGTCTTTACTAATTGAAGTGGGTGAGTGACTCCATCCCTCAGCAACACTAACACCGGGGATTGCCATTATCTTGTCGAGCAGTGAATCTGTCGGAACAGAACTATTCAATCGGACTTCAAGATCATACAAGCGCTGTGTATATATTCTTTTAAGATTCTCTTCCCATGCCTTCGATACATTCATGGCAGTCATGAACATGGCACCACCAGCAGCTAGTAATCCAAGCGTCATCGTGAGTCGTGACCGTTGACGAAAAACATTTCGAATAGAAAGGCGGAATGTCTCGCTGAAAAAATCTAACTGGGAAAATCGGACAGCCCATGATTTATTTCCCATGTTTCCTTGTGCTACTCCATAGTTATCCAGCGCATTTTTTACAGAAATACGACTTCCACGAATTACCGGAAAGGCCGCAGCGATAAGTGGAATGATAATGCCTGATCCAATTTGCAATGCTGGAACCCAAAAGGGCATTGAGGCATCCCGAATTTCAAGATTAAGGAGAACAGCAATCTGATTATAAAATCCTGATGCAGCAAGTCTGCTTAAGGGTATAGCGATGATCAATGCTACTATACAAAGCAAGACAATCATGACCAGATACAAGCGGGTAATTTGAGAGGAGTTTGCACCGATTGTTTTCATTACTCCAATCTGACGAATCTGCTTGACCATCAATGTAGCCATAGAAGTTGCTACCAGTATTGAACCAAGTATGAGAATAAGGAAACTGAATACAATAAAGATAGACATGACAGCACTCATCTGACTTTGGTGAGGATGCCTGCCAGGAGGTGGCACTTGAATTTCATGAATGTTATAGCCCGCCAGCTTGAGCTGTTCAGAAACCGCTTGTGCTTTCTCTATAATATGCTTTCTGGAATCCGGTTGCTTACTTACCAGAATCCTGAGTTGATCGAAACCTTGTGTCTCTCCAAGCATCTGAAGAGTTGATAGCGTGATGTATCCATATCCGGATTGCTCTTGCCACGCAGGCGCAAGTCCAGGATCGTGTACTGTGCCAGACAACTTTATTTTATAAGGTTGGCCATGTGGTGTCTTGATTATGAGTTCATCTCCTTCTTTTGCCTGCATCACTACAAATGCAGTACGTTCAACAAGCATAGTCCCGGTTGGGGGTTCTGTTTCGCCTGTTATGTGATAAACCTTGTTTGTCCTTTTATCCGTGAAGTCATCAATAATAAAAAGTAGTAAAGGATACCACTTTTCACCAACCTTCATTCTAGCAACCAGTGTGGCATGTCGTTCGGCTTCCTTTATTCCTGGAAATTGCTTCACACTATCTAGTAAATCCTCTGTAATTCCTTCTTCAATTTCAATGGTGGCCGATGCTGGAACAGTGCTCATATAGTTGTCAGTCATCTCACGCTTGATAACACTGTAACCGCCCAGGATAGAACCGATGCCAAAAACACCGATGGCAACCGCCAGCACCAGCATGAAATTCTTTGAATAATCGGATGTCAGGTCACCCATGACCTTGTTGTATCTTGTTTTCATAATTCTGATTTCAGGCGTGTACGACTTCGTTTACAATAACTCCATCTGCAATGGCGATCACGTTTTTGAAATACCCTGAGAAGTCCTTCTCATGGGTGACTATAATAACAGTCTTACCCGAACGAGTCAGTGCAGCGAACAACTCAAAAATAGCAGTGGCTGTGTGCGAATCCAGATTGCCGGTAGGCTCATCCGCAATGATAACAGGCGGATCATTCGCCAATGCTCTTGCAATAGCGGCACGTTGTTGTTGCCCACCGGATAATGCGGATGGGAGTTTATCCGCTTGCTCTTTAATATCTACCTGTTTAAGTAAAGCGAGGGCGCGTTCCTTCCTTTCCTTTTTTGGATAACTGTTACAGAAATCCATCGGCAGCATAATATTCTCAAGAATAGTCAATGTGGGTAGCAACTGAAAGAACTGAAAGACAACACCAATGTTCTTTCCCCGCCAGGAAGCGAGTTCACTTTCAGTAAGTTTATCAACGCGAATTCCGTTTATCGAAACATTGCCTTCTGTCGGTTTATCTATACCGGCAATTATGTTGAGCAATGTTGACTTTCCACTTCCCGATTTTCCGGTGACCGCAACCAACTGTCCTTTCTGAATGCAAAGGCTGACATCCTTCAGCGCATGAAACATTCCAGATGCCAGCGGGAAAGCCTTAGTGATGTGACTAAGCTCAATGAGATTTCTGTTTTCTACCTGGTTCATATTTGTTTTTTGATGCAACAATACTGAACCAGAAATGAAGAATGGTCTACCGAAATCCTGCCGGACGTCTTAGGCGGATAAATTTTTACGGTATTCGGTTGGCGTTAGGCCGGTGAACCTTTTAAATATAAGATTAAAGGTAGATTTTGATTTGAAGCCAGCTTCGAGGGCAATACCAAAAAGGTTATAATTTTTTACGAGCGGATCAATCATCAACTTTTTCACCGCTTCAATCCTATACTTATTGATGAAGTCATAGAAGTTGTCGCCAATTCCTTCATTAATTAATAAAGACAATTGGCCGCGACTGATGCTAAAATCTTTAGCGAGCTGGGTGAGTGTTAATTCCGGATCGAGGTAAGGTTTCTTTTGCTCCATATAGAAAAGTAATCTGGTGATCAACTCCTGATCAGGTTTATTTACCACAGTAGTTGATGATGGAGTCGCTATATCATCAGGCTTTATCACTTCTCCTTTTTGAAATATCTCCCGTTGCAATATCCCTTTATATCCCAGTGCAAAGACGGATAATGAAAAAATCAACGCAGTCGTTTTCGGTAGCCACGAGCTATCTTCAAGATGAATAGCGGCAAAAAAGCTAAGCAGGAAAAGCAAGTTGATGAGCAGGAAAACAACCATAAAAAATCTTACCCATGAAATACTTATGTTTTCGGTATTTGAAACTTCCTGCTGTATGAATTTCTGATAAGCGATCCATCTTCGATGAACAAAGAATTGATACCCTGAAAACTGAACCACAACGGTTAACCAGAATAGTATGATGATCAGGCGATGATGGTTGATCAGAAATAAGTTAAACTCTCCAGAATTAATAGACCCAAGCGAGAGGGAGAAAAATATTATTAAGAAAAAAGGTAAAAAATGGAGCAGGAGTTTCCACTCCAACTTTACCCGATGGCCGGTAATTTCATTAGAATAAAACCAAAGCAAGGGAGCGACCAGATAAAAAGTTGGATCCCCTATCGAAAATACCTTCGCTGAAAGATGATTGATCACCGCTCCGGCAAAAAGAATATGAGCTATACTGAAAGAAAGGGATATCAATAGTATTGAAAGAAAGAGGTTCGCCCGACTTTTCCTGATGCTCTTATTATTTAAGAGTAGAGTAACAAAAAGACCTTGTGCGATACCGGCAAAGGTTAAAATGAGGAAAAGCTGATCAAAGAATGTTTTCAAAACCGCCTGGACTTAAAACTTGAAATTTCTGCTCTAAACTACGGTTTTAAGAATTGACAAAAGTCCATAAGGATTCTATTGGACAGATTAGTTCTGAGGAGGACAGATTAGTTCTGAGGAGGACAAATTAAAGTTGAAATTTTAAAGCCGGCAGGCAGTGGACAAGTGTATCTAGTACTTCTTAACTATTGTTCAACTGAAAGCCGATCTATCACTTTGAACAATACTTTTAGTGAATCAACGCTTCCGTTATGCTCGCCTTTTTCAAAATCACCTGCTCTACTCGCCATTTGATTGGTAACATGAGCAAAACAGATAACAGATTTATTTCTGGCTTGCGCAAAAGCATACAACGCTGAGGCCTCCATCTCAACGGCATGAATACCTTTGCCCTTGTAATAGTCTATTGATTCCTGTGTTTCCCGGTAGGGCGCATCAGTTGTCCAGGTTGTTCCGGTAAATATTTTCTGATCAAGTTTATCAAAAGCACCATCCAGCCTTTCTTTTAGCTCACTCTTGAGAAAGCTAAACTCACTTATTGATTGATAATGATAACTCGTGCCTTCATCCCTAACGGCCTTTTCAATAAGAATAAAGTAGGGTGGAGAAATTGACTGAACCAACTGACCTGCCGAGGTCATACTCAATAAAATCTTACACCCGGAAGCAAAAAGTTGTTCGGCAAGCAATACAGCAAACGAGGCACCTACTGCTTTTCCGATGATTCCGACTTTGGCAGCTCCATAGTTAAATTCAAAAAGCTTTGTATGATAACAAGCCCATGCTTTATTCAGTTGAGCGTTGTGCTTTTGAATCACATACTCTTCAATATCACCATCTGGATCAAGTATGCAGATTTCAGGAATGTCAAATTCAGTTATACTCTTTTGCCTTCTTGCTTCACGAAGAAGATTTTCGGGCCGAAATACAGAAGGTTGATCATAGAATTTATGATCAAGGATAGGTGTGTCTTTCATTGCATTAGTCTATGAGGAAAGTGAGAGATTGAGATCAGTTGCTCTTTCTTGTTTATTTACGCAACTCATTCTGAATTTGACTATTAATGATGAGGCGATTGTAAGCAAACCAATGACCAAAATTGGAGCTACAAGTCCGAAACGATCAGCAATCAACCCTGTAAGGATAGCACCAATCGCATAACCAAGGTCTCTCCATAATCGAAAAATCCCAATACTTTTCGCACGTTGGTCAGGATGCGTATAATCTGAAATCGCAGCAAGAAAAGTGGGATAGACAACTGCAGTTCCTATTCCTAAAAGCGAAGACAACATCACAAACACTGAAAATGAATTGGCTTCAATCATTCCAAGTAGAGCAATTCCTTGTATTAACATTCCCAGAAACAGCAACGTTTTTTTACAGTACTTATCAGCCAGTCTCCCTGTAAAGAGTTGTCCAATTCCCCAAACTGCCGGGTAAGCTGCTACAATTATTCCCGTTTGATGTAGGTCAAATCCCTTGGATACTAAGAGCAAAGGAAACAGTCCCCACACCATTCCATCATTCAGATTATTTGCAAGACCGGCCTGAGTTATTGATCCCAGATTTTTGTGTTGCCAGGTGGTCTCCCAGAACACATTTTTCAGCTTTGTAATATTACTTGAAGTGCCTTCGAGGATCGCATGCTGACGAGTATCTTTTACAAATAACCAACTGAGTAGCAAACCAAACAAAGCCATACCTATTCCCACATAGAATGGATAAGGCCGCAATCCATAATTGTTGGCTATCCATCCGGTAAGGAAAGCAATTGCTGCAAGAGCAAGATATCCGGAAAATTCATTTAAGCCCATCGCGAAGCCTCTGTCTTTTTCTCCAACCAAATCAATTTTCATGACCACTGTGCTTGACCAGGTGAGCCCTTGATTTATACCAAGTAAAATGTTGGCTGCTATTATCCAATTCCAATTTGAAGCATAAATCAGCATGATAGGAACCGGAAGTGCAAACAACCAACCGATGACTAACAAATTCTTTCTTCCGAGTCGATTAGCGAGTGCACCTGTGTAGTAATTAGTAATGGCCTTCGTAATACCAAAGACTACAATAAAAGAAAGGATTGCAGTTTTTGCAGCCAATCCAAAATCCGCTTCTGCAATTTGCGGAATGATGGTTCGCTCTAGCCCAATCATTCCACCCACGAAGGCATTGATGACTATAAGCAAAGTGAATTGCTTCCAGTTCTCTTTTAATCCAAGTTTGACAGGTGTGTTCATACTTATAATCGCCTAACCAATAGCACAGTGATTGCCGCCCGCTTCCAAATCAGTAAGCATTCTCTGCATCTCATGAAGATCATTTGAAGAGATTTTACTATCTTCCATAACTTGATGGTCTCATTAGTTTACTTCTATCGGCAGTCCCATAAGTGACCAATCTGGGAAACCTTCCTCAAGTCGTGTTGCCCTGTACCCTGCCTTATTCAGCAGAGCAACTGCCTCGTCTGCATAAACACAAAACGGTCCACGACAGTAGGCTATGATCTCAGTTCGCTTAGGTAGTTCGCTCATCCGTTTTTTCAACTCATCAATAGGAATGGAAACAGAATTGGCAATATGACCTTTATTGAATTCAAATCGCGGACGAACATCCAGGATGGTAACTTTGGCTGATTTCAATTTTCGCAAAAGTCCTTCGATGGTAACAGATTCAAACTTGAAGTTGGATTGCCTGAAATCTCTAACTAGTTTTTCAATCGTGGCAATGCGTTCTACACCTAATTCCCGTAAGGCTTTCCATGCTTTGAATACGTTGCTGTTGGATAACCTGTAATAAATGAAATTGCCCTGGCGATTTATGTCAACTAACTGAGCAAACTTTAATACTTGTAAATGCTGAGAGGCGTTGGCAACGGACAGGTTGGTTTGCTCTGCAATTTGTTCAACAGAAAATTCAGCTTGGGCAAGAAGTTCAATGATCTCAAGCCGGTGAGGATTGGCCATCGACTTTGTGATTGTGGCCAACTCACCATACACTCGATCCTTAAATTTTCGCTTATTCATGGTTTCTCACGCTTTATTGCTTTAAAACCACAAAGAAAATCAAATCGTTCAGGTATTCAATAAAACTATTGAATAGATAAAGAGTGATGCAGACTTGTTAATCGTTATCGGAATTGAGTACTTCCCATTTCAGGGTCGGACAGATAGTCTTCCTATGATTTACTGTGGAAGTACTGTTTTAGTATTTTCACTATTAATCATTATTATCGTTTCAAATAACAAAGATTAACGAATGGCTATAGCTGATACTAACTACATCCACCGCTAAAGCCTTATTAATAATTTATTATCTAAGTTTTATATACTGGTGTCTCATTGAACCCTTGCGCTTCTATTTCTTCCAATAAAAAATCTTTTACTGATATAAGAATGGCCTTATGCGAAGTAAAAAGCTCCCGGTTAAAATTAATGACGGTTGTAATATCCAGATCTTCAATATGGCCATCTTGTGCTTCTTTGTAAAAACCATTAAGCGCAGAACTATAGTTATCCTGTATCGAGGCAAATACGCTTTGAAGTTTTTCAAAATCAGGCTTCGTTTTTTGCTCCATGAGTACATTTAATTGCCTGTATAATTCTTCCGTTTCAACTTTTTGTCGTGTAAACAAATTGAACTTAATATCAGTGGAGGAACGTCTGAGGTTGGCGATATTGCTTCCTATATCCTTGATACTTTTTACAGCATGCATGGAGCTACGCACTGCCGAAATCAATTGGCTGAGTAAAGGATTCTGTTGAACCTTCACTTTCGTTCGTAGCGATAAATAAAACGATTGCAGTTCGCCCTGCAACTGTTTCAGAAATTCATATTTTTCTTCTATTGTTTTTGAAAAATATTTCCTTTTCTCATTGATAGTTTTAAAAACAGGATGTTCACATAGTGGCTTTGTATCAATGTCAAACAAGGCTAGATTGTAAAGCATAGAATTATGAATAAAATATTCCGTTTCCCTTTTAAATAGATCCAAAGCTGTTTCCGGCTCATTCGTATCGGCATTACCAATAAAGGCTGCAGCGGAACCATCCGTATCTTTAAAAAACCTTTCGAGGAACTTCGCGAATGGTTCAAGGAAGGGAAGAAAGATAATTATACTGACCAAATTAATCAGCGTGGAAAAAGTAACCAAGCCTATGAGCGGGTCTATGATTCCAAAACCATCAGTGATCATAAGCAAAATTGGTTTCAGTAAGGCGAAAGCCAATACCGTAAGGAAAATATTAAAAAATAAATTACCGAGCGCCACGCGTTTTTTCGAGGCATTACCTCCTAAAGATCCGAGCAATATTTTAATGGTAGTACCTGTCTCGGATCCAAGCACAATGGCTGCTGCTGCCGGAAAAGTGATAGCCCCTGCATGAAGTGCGCTAAGTGTAAGCGCCATAGTTACAGAGCTTGACTGAACAAGAGAAGTAATGATAAACCCGATAATCAGAAAAACCACCGTTGACATCTCGGCATATCTAGAAAAGTCAAACGCCTTCACCTGGCCTTCCATAGCCATTTTCATAAATGAAAGCCCAATGAACAATAACCCAAAGCCGAATAGAAAATAGGCAATATATTGCATGGTTTTTCGGTTGCCAAAAAGAATAAGAAGCAGACCTCCTACAAAAACAGCGGGGTAAGCCGCCACTTCTATATCCACTTTAAAACCAAGTGTAGCAACCAACCAGCTATCCAGTGTAGTGCCAAGGTTGGCACCGAGAATAATAGCCATTGCATTTTTCATGGTGAACACTCCGGCACCCACAAACGCAAGCACCATAAGTGAAACCATCGAG
>JANOLM010000185.1:0-1830 GCA_031419815.1 Bacteroidia bacterium | reverse complement strand
ATGGTTAAACAAGAATGCATCAAAAGATGAAGTGAAACCACAAGTTGACTTGTACACCATGAAGAATGGCCGTCAGGTAATCTTGTTGGCCGAAGGACGTTTGGTGAACTTAGGTTGTGCTACTGGCCACCCTTCGTTTGTAATGTCTAATTCATTCACTAACCAAACGCTTGCACAATTAGAACTTTGGACGAATACAGATAAGTATGAGAACAAAGTCTACATGTTGCCTAAGCATTTGGATGAGAAAGTTGCTCGCCTTCATTTGAAAAAGATTGGAGTTGAGTTGGAAGAGTTGTCTACTGAACAAGCCAAATATATTGGTGTGGAAGTAAAAGGACCATTCAAACCTGATTATTATAGATATTAATACTGCAAGGTTCAACTGAGTAGTATTGATCTCTCTGCTTGCAAATAGAGAGGAAACCCTGGGGCACGGTGCTTCAGGGTTTTTTTGTGACACCTCACCCCATCCTAAATCATCTGGCTTGATAACACACCTACACCCCTCTACCAATGGAGAGGGGTAACAAAATAAGCGAGGCTAGAACAGGTCTTTAGTAACTGCCTGACTTAAAAATGCCCTTACTTCTCGATTGAAATTTCTTTTCCTTGCCGTTTTCAAAATATTTAGTTTATTTGCTTAACAAAAGATAAGGATATGGGAAAAGAGTACCTAGGAGAGTTTGAAGAATTGGTTTTAACGATGGTGGCCGTCTTGCAGGAAGATGCTTATGGCGCAGCTATTTCTGATGAAATTGAACAACGGTTAAAACGCGAAGTCAATCTAAGTGCCGTGCATGTAACGCTTTATAGATTGGAAGACAAAGGGCTCATCAAATCCAGTATGGGTGGAGGAACAAAAGAAAGAGGTGGGCGGAGAAAAAGGATATTCACCGTTACGAGTGCTGGTATGGCGATGCTGCGAGCGATGAAAGAGGCGAGGATTGATTTGTGGAAGTTGGTACCGCAATTGAAGATGGTGACAGGATTCTAGATACCTATTTCTGGATGAAAACGATCTAAAAATTCTCTTGGCGAAATGATTGGAATATTCTCAAATGGATTAAGTACTTGCAAATCTGGGTCGCCTGAAACGATGCAATCTGCTTTGGCGGATAGGGCAAGTTCGAGATACATGTTATCCTTAGGATCACGGCAAATACTTACTGTATGGTGCACTGCAATTATCTTGATAAAGGTTTGTGTCTCCAAAATAAACTCAAGCCGAGATTCAAGGGTTAAATATTTATCGAATTTGGAGCGAAGGGAAACGTTTCTAAATTCCTCAAAAGTCTTTTGCGAGGCGATGATAGTATCTGTTTTTTTCGATCTCTCAAGGCACAAACGAGGAACACTTCCTTTAAAAATAGAAGCACTTAAAAGCACATTACAATCGAAGATAACGATCATTTATGGCTTGGCTTCTTCGTCAATTTCCTTTAAAATTTTATCGAGCACTTCTGGAGTAAGTCCATTTCGCTCTGCTTGGCTGCTTATATCATCCATGATTTCTTCTAAGCTCCTGCGATTCTCAATGAGTCTCGTGAGTGTTTCCGAAATCATATTTTTTTCCGTCAGAGACATTCGTTCAATCTTTTCAGCTAAAAGATCACTGACCTCCAATGTAATTGTCTTCATAATTCTCTTTTTTCAATTACCAAATATAACAAAATAGAAAATAAATAGGTAGGTGAATTACCCGAAAGACCATACTCCACCAAGGTTTGCACTTCGCTTTTTGAGACGATTCTGTCCACCTCAACTCTTCGAAGAAATAGAAGGCGATCTCCTTCAGAAGTTTGAGAAGGATGTAAAGTTATTTGGAGA
>JANOLM010000184.1:0-5562 GCA_031419815.1 Bacteroidia bacterium | reverse complement strand
ACCGGAAATAAGGGAATCGCTTTTGCATTTTACCCCAGCCTGTCTAACTTTGCAGTCCTCAAAATACTTACCCTCAAGTAAAAAGGTCGGTAGGCCTGTATGGTGGATGTAGTTCAGTTGGTTAGAATGCTAGATTGTGATTCTGGAGGTCGCGGGTTCGAGCCCCGTCATTCACCCTAAAGCCTTTTGTAAGAGAGGCTTTATTTTTTTTCTCAAAACAGTAAAAAGCTTTGGATTGCCCCTGATTCACTTTCCACACATGGAGGAACGCAAAACGAATCAGAGCGGGCAGGGATATGTTTGTTAACCTTGATGAAGGAACAACGCCATAGCAGCAACTGTGCTGCGGAATTCCTACTTTAAAGAAGCCCCTTAAAAAAGCAGGAGCTTGCTACGGGTTATTCATCCATTATCCTGCGCAGCATACTTTTCATGATGAGACGACACTACCCGCTTCAACGAAGAGCCGCTGGTCTGGAGTAGAGCAATAAACTATTTAAAAGAACTTCTTTAAAATCTAAAGTTGATGCTCAATCTTTTGATGAGCACTTTCTTTTTTATTAAATTTATTTCATGATTTCGTGGAGGGAGCTAAATCAATACACACCTGACAAAAAAATAAGAACGCTTTATGAAGAGGCTTCTTTCATTGTAGCCATCCGCTATTACGGCTACAAGGTTAACTTATATCTTCTTGGCCATGATTATGTGGAAGTCTTCTACAATCACAAGAGAGATAGAATTGAGAAGATTAGCCTGTTGGACTCCGATCACACTCGGATGAAATTCTACTATGATCAGATAAAATTACCATCTGAGCTTACCTGAAAAGCAATAAAAAAACCCTCCCAATATTATTGGGAGGGTTTTTAAAGATTATTAAAAAAGCTTAAGCTGCAGCGGTTGCTGCCTCCTGTAATTTTACAGACTGCTTGAGGGAAACTGTTTTCTTTGCTTTGTGTCCGCAATATCCGCATTGGTAGTGCTTTAACAATTCGCCTTCTTCAGTTGCCGTGGGCGCCTTGATGATTTCTTCGCGCACTACTTTAAAGGTTTGATAATTACACTCCGGACACTGAATAGCATGCAAGTGACCAGAGTATTTTTCAATTTTAATATGACCAGTCTCTTCGTCCTTCCAAACATCATAATCCATAGAAAACAAATTCTCTTCAGCCTGCATGCCTTCGTCCAGAAAAGCATCTTCTTCTTCTTCACTTAAAAGCTTCATTGGCTTGCCCGTCTTTGGCGAAATTCTTGGCTTGTAACGCAATACTTTTAAGCGCTTTTCAATGAAGAAGGGATAATAGAATTTTAGGAGGTTCTGAATGATCAGTGCAACAATCATTCCCATGGAAGCTGTTGTGAATATTAGAACGAAAATCCACAATGCGTTTAACTCTGTAATATTTGAGTTAGCATAAAAGCAAGCTCCAATTACTAAAAAGATGGATGCTATCCACAAGAAGTTGATCTCGTGTTTATTGATGAAATCGTATTTGCTTTTGCTGTCTTGTGTAGCTGAAAGTTTCACAAAATAGCCTAGGGCAATCAAGATACCGACAGCCCAACCAACGTAGGCAAGGTTGGCTGCGAGATTATTCCAGGAATCGTAAGTGGGTAAAGATTCATTCATAACGCTATCTGTTTTATCGTTTTAATTCGGGATAACAAATATAATAAAACTCGCTTATATCAGAGTTCTTACATATAAGTTTATCGATTACAATTTAGCACAGTTTTAGGAAAAAGCCAAAATTTAGATAGAGCTAAGATGAAAACATGCTTTCGCAAAATCTTTTAAGGTTTGAATTGTAGAGATTGTGCGTTCCAACATCCCAAAAGCCCTATTTCTGAAAGCACTTATATTTTCTATAAAAAAAACAGAAAATGGAATCGAGACCTCCTGCCAAAAATTAGTCAGGCGTGGAAATAACCTTAAAAACTGGTTATATCCGTCTTTCAGGAGTTGTTTGAAATAAACCCAAATTTTTTTTTAGATTGAGGAGAGGGTATTTTAACCGATTTTTCAATGGTTAATTCTTTTGAGGGTACAGAACAAAGTTGGGTAGTATCCCAATATACTGCGAGTGCTTTTCTCGTCAAACCTTCGGAATTTATCGTTCTAGCTCCATTTATTTAGGGTGGATAATAGCAACCAGCTCGAGCATTTCCATAACCGCTTTTTTTATTCCGACAGGATCAAAACCGCATTCTTTGTGGAGTTCACTTTGCTCTCCATGCTCTATAACTGAATCTGGAATACCTAATCTCTTGATTTTAGAAACATAATGATGATCGGCCATAAACTCAAGAATAGCACTTCCAAACCCTCCTTGAATACATCCGTCTTCTACTGTAATCACTTTTTTAAATCTTATAAAGACTTCATGGAGCAATTCTTCATCAAGGGGTTTGGCGAAACGCATATCGTAATGAGCAACGTTAATTCCCTGAGTTTCTAATTTTTCACAAACCTCAATGGCATAATTTCCTATATGGCCGATGGTTAGGATGGCTAACTCATCCCCTTCCTTAATTTTCCGTCCCGTACCAATTTTAATTTCTTCAAAGGGTGTGCGCCAGTTGGGCATTACGCCTTGGCCGCGTGGATATCGGATTGAAAAAGCGTTTCCTTTGCGTGGCAGCTGTGCGGTATACATCAAATTTCTTAGCTCCGATTCATTCATTGGAGCCGAAACGATCATATTTGGAAGGCAGCGAAAATAGGCGATGTCATAAGCACCGTGGTGGGTGGGTCCATCAGCACCAGCGAAGCCTGCTCGGTCAAGGCAAAAGTTAACAGGCAAATTTTGAATACAAACATCGTGCACCACCTGGTCATAGGCTCGCTGCATAAATGAACTGTAGATGTTACAGAAAGGAATAAGTCCTTGTGTGGCAAGGCCTGCTGAGAATGTGACCGCATGTTGTTCTGCTATCCCCACATCAAAAGCACGGTCGGGCATTTCCTTCATCATTATATTCATAGAAGACCCCGATGGCATGGCGGGTGTTATCCCGATAACTTTATTGTTTTGCTTCGCTAACTCCACCATAGTATGCCCGAAGACATCCTGGTACTTGGGTGGCTGAGGAGTATCATAAACTTTTTTGTGGATCTCTCCCGTGATTTTATCGAAAGTTCCCGGTGAATGCCAGGTGGTGGCGTTGCCTTTTTCTGCGGGGGCGTAGCCTCTTCCTTTCACAGTGACACAATGAAGTATTTTTGGGCCTTTAATATTTTTTAAGTCGGAAAGAACGGCAACCAAATGATCTACATCATGGCCATCTACAGGGCCGAAGTAACGAAGATTCAACGATTCAAAAAGATTGCTTTGGCTTAATAGGGTAGCCTTTATACCATTCTCAACCTTGGAAACAATTTCCTGTGCATTCTTTCCAAAGTGTGAAAGTTTTCCTAACAATTTCCAAACGTCATCCTTCAAACGGTTATAGGTTTGTGAGGTAGTAATATCCGTCAGGTAATCTTTAAGGGCTCCCACATTGGGGTCAATAGCCATGCAATTGTCATTGAGGATAATCAACAAATTAGTATCTGAAACTCCTGCATGGTTCAATCCTTCAAACGCCATTCCAGCGGTCATGGCACCATCACCAATCACGGCAATGTGCTGCTTATCCGGAAGCCCTAAATAGTTGGAGGCAACAGCCATACCCAGCGCTGCCGATACGGACGTAGAGGAGTGACCAACTCCAAACGTATCGTATTCACTCTCTTTTCTTTTGGGGAAGCCAGAAATACCATTATAAACCCGATTGGTATGAAAGTCATCTCTGCGACCAGTTAAAATTTTGTGACCGTATGCCTGATGGCCAACATCCCAAACGATTTGGTCTGAAGGTGCATTGAAAACATAATGAAGTGCCACTGTAAGCTCCACAACCCCAAGGCTTGCACCGAAATGGCCGCCATAGACCGACACATTATCTATAATAAAATGCCTAAGCTCATCACAGAGCTGTACCAATTGAGCCTGATCAAGTTTTTTCAGGTCAGCAGGGCTATTTATTTGAGCCAGGATTTTTCCAGGAGTAATGAGCATCTTTTAAGGGGCTGAGACAATAATCCTTAAACACTGGCAAAAGGTAAGTGTTTTAAACGATTTTGAAATCAAGACTCCAAATTTACGAATTTTGATGCTTCTTTGGTTTTTTTTAATGCGGTATTCGCGACAGAGAAAGGATGAAAATGACCCGAAACAAATAAAAATCCGATCGATCCATTAATCCTTAAATCCTGATTATTTTTACCTCCCGTTTTAGCCATGACACAAGAAAATTTTGAAATCCATCTGCCTTTATTTGAAGGGCCTTTTGACTTGCTCCTGTTTTTTATTGAGCGCGATGAGCTTGAAATCACCGATATTCCAATAGCCAAAATCACCAATGATTTTCTTGATTACCTGCACCAACTGGAACATTTGAATATTGAATTGGCCAGCGAATTCATTTTGGTGGCAGCAACGCTTATGCGCATCAAATCCAAGATGCTTCTTCCTCGTCCTCAGTTGGATGAACAAGGCAACGAGATTGATCCCCGTGAAGAATTGATCAAGCACCTGATGGAGTATAAAAAATACAAGTCGGTGATTGAACAGTTCCACAAAATGGAGGAAGTGGAGTTGCAAAAGGAAAAGCGTGGAAATATTTTGAAAGAGCTTAAGACGCTTGCCGAAATCACCAATGTGGAAGCGGAACTTCAGGATGTAGATCTTTTTAAGTTACTCCTCGTTTTTGAAAAAGTATTAAAGCGCCAAGACGAAGAGAAGAACCGCCCTGTGTTTCAGGTTATTCAATTTCCTTACACCATTGAAGGACAAAAGGAATTTATCTTGAATGAAATAACCGCTAAGTCGAGAGTAGCGTTTACAGAGTTGTTTGAAAAAGCACCTACGCGTATTGCATTAATTTTTAATTTTCTTGCTATCCTTGAAATGTTGGCAAATGGGATGCTCAGTATTCAGGTAGGTGAGGGGTTCAATAATTTCTGGGTGATGAAGGTGGCAGAAGTAGGTGAAACTTCAACGGAAGCTCAGCCTCTATAGCCTTCAGGTACTTTACCTTTCAATTTGATTTTTTATCTACCAACCCCCCCGTAAGCCGGATCAGATCCACTTTGCTGGAAATGGCCGAATAGAGGGCAAGAAAATTTTCCAGTGCTGAGGATTGAAAATTCTCTTGAACAATGCGTAAGTCAATTGCACTGAGGGCTCCATTCTTATAGCGTTCGTTCGCCAAAGTAAGATTGAGCTCAGCTGCCCGTAGTTTAACTTGGGTGATTTGAACCAATTGTCTGCGAAGGTTATATAAATCGTAATTGGCGAGCAGATCATTTTCCAATGAAAGCTTAAGCTGATCGGTGTTTAACTGAGTTATCTTCTCTTGTATCTGCGCATTCTCTACTACCCGCCTGATTTGCCCGCCATTGAAAAGGGTAAACCGCATACTGAAGTTAGCATAAGCTCCATACGTATAGCCCTTTTTAGTGCTATACTCTGGAGCAAAACTTGAACTTATCACTGGTTGGTTGCGATCATC
>JANOLM010000183.1:0-5461 GCA_031419815.1 Bacteroidia bacterium | reverse complement strand
AAATCATTGGCAAACATTAACGACAAGCAAATCGGTGAAGCCATTACGCAAGCGCTTTCTGACAAAGAAAAAAGTGTGCGTGTGACGGGTCTGGATCTGCTAGGAAAATTGAATGTATCGAAAGAGCTTATGATATCATTGCTTACTGATGTAATTAATACCCGCACCGTAGAAGAAAAGCAAGCAGCCATCACCACACTTGGAAGTCTGCCACTTGAAAATTCTCAGAAAGTTTTTGACCAACTGCTTGCCAAAATGGCCAGTGGGAATCTTGCGCATGAAACCTATCTTGAGCTGGCAGAGGCCATAGATAGTGCGCGATCACCTCAATTGATTGCCCGGTATAAAGAAATTAATAAGAAGGCTTCACCGGATTCATTAAAGGCAGCTTATGAAGGCAGCTTATTTGGTGGTGATGTTAGTAAAGGAGCAAGAATTCTCTACAGTAATCAGGCAGCTCAATGCATTCGATGCCATGCATACGGTGATTATGGTGGCACCGCAGGCCCGCGACTGAATGGAATTGCAACACGGCTTACGCGACCTCAGATACTTGAAGCACTGATCGATCCGAGTGCGCGAATAGCTCCAGGATATGGTGCGGTAACACTGGAACTTCTAAATGGAAAAAAAATCAGTGGCATTCTTCAGGAAGAAAAAAGAACCGGTCTGTTATTGAAAGTTGGAGATAAGCCGGATACATTAATTAGTACATCTCAAATTGTGAAGCGCACGAATTCACCTTCCAGTATGCCGCCCATGCGATATCTGTTGACAAAAAAGGAGATCCGGGATTTGGTAAGCTTTCTGTCTACTTTAAAGGAGGATAAGTAGTTGGATAATGCAAATCTCGTAATGTTGAGCGACTCTTGGGAAAGGGAGGTTGCAATTATTGTCTTTTTACATTTTCCTAAAATCCTACTCCAGGATCAGGAAAACATCTCTGGAAAGGTATAGATATCGAATACCAGATAATAAAAAATGATCGTGATTCCAACATTTGAGCGCATAAGTTAAGTTCCTATTAATGGGGAAGTTGTACCCTAAATAACCATTAAAGTTTTATTTTTGTCAGATAGTCTGGCTGAATGAAAATTCCTTTAATCGTTGCAACTTTTATTTTTACAATTTTAGCCTCAGGCTATTGCCAATCGCCTCAGGCAGACAGCCTGGAAATGAGTTTGCAAATAGCACCTCAGGATACCAGCAAAGTTTCGACTTTGTTAGCGTTATCCGGAAAGTACGTAGCCTCGGAGCCATTAAAAGCAAAACAGTTTGCAGAAGAAGGGCTGGCTCTTGCCAGGGATCTAAAATTTTTACCTGGTGAAATTAAGGCATTGATTTGTCTGAGTGAATATCATTTCCGTCAAGGCAATTATGCAAACACGATTGATTACGGAACTCAATCCCTCAAAATCGCGAGTCAACTTGGCGACTCTGTGGCCATGGCCGATGCTTACCGCATTTTAGGCAATACCAATTCGTTTGGACTAAAGCAATATGACCAAGCCCTTCTTTATCATTTAAAGGCGTTGAGAATATATGAGCAACAACTGGATAAAGTACGTCTAGCCGCGCAATATGGAAGCATTACTTGGCTCTATGCCATTACAAATCAAAATTTAGAAGAAGCCCATCGGTATGTTGATAAAGGAATATCCATTTCCAAAGAGCTAAAAAATTATCAGATCATGAGTTACAACTACAACTCTAAAGGGCTCATTTATTTTATTCAGCACCAATATGATTCAGCGCTTATTAATCTCAAGTTATCGATCCAAATTGCTGAACTGGCCAGTGATAGAGCTGTGATAGCATATGACAAAACCATCATCGGCAATGTCTACCTTCAGCAGCGCAACTATGCAGCGGCTGTTGATTTTTATAATCAGGCAATGACGGAGAGCAAAAAACTCAATTTACGCGAGGCACTAAAAGATGCCTATAGTGGACTTGCCAAAAGCTATGAAGGTCAAAACCAATTTAACAAGGCCTATCAGTTTCATCTTTTATACACGCAACTGAAAGATTCTTTGCTCAATTGGGAGGTCACACAAAAAACGCTTATGATACAAAAAGGATACGAAGAGGAAAGAAGGGAAGCCATTATCACGCAATTGGAAAAGGAGAATCAATTGGTGGAGAAAGAAAAGCGCCTCTATGTTGTTTCTTTTGTGGCAGGCCTTTCAACATTATTGGTTATTATATTTCTAATTATTCGCAGCAACCACCAACGCAGCAAGGCGAACTTGCTATTGCAGGAATTAAATTATGAAGTAAAAACGCAAAATCAGGAGCTTCTTCAAAGTCGTGAGGAAATTGCTGCGCAGCGCGATATTGTGGCAGACCAGAATGCTAAACTGCAACAAGTTAATGATACCAAGGATAGATTATTCGCCATTATAGGGCATGATCTTCGAGGCCCTGTTGCCAGCCTAAGCGGGCTATTAGGCCTGGTGGCGAAGGACGTAATCACAACTGATGAGCTCAAAATGCTTACGCCTAAGATTAGCCAAAATGTAGCTTCTCTTCAGGAAATGCTGGAGAATCTTTTGCGTTGGTCTTTCACCCAAATGAAAGGCTTTAAAAGTATGCCCGCAAAAGTTGGACTTCATGCTATAGCGGAGAAGAAAATAAAACTTTTTGCGGAAGCGGCAGAAGCAAAAAAAATCCTACTGACGAATAAAGTGCCAAAAGAATTGACAGTGTATGTCGATGAAAATCACCTCAAACTTATTCTACGTAATCTCATCAGCAATGCTGTTAAGTTTACCCAGGAAGGTGGTCATGTGAATATTGAGGCATCAATATCTCAGGATTTTATAGAGATAAGAATTGCAGATACTGGTATAGGGATATCTCCGGAGCGGATGGCTACACTATTTGATGGTAATTCTTTTACATCGCAGGGTACCAGTGGTGAGAAGGGTAGTGGTTTAGGCCTGCTCTTGTGTAAGGAAATGGCCGAGGCCAATGGCGGCCATATTAATGCATCAAGTGTGGAAGGGGCCGGAAGTGTCTTTCGTGTTTATTTTAAAGTACATGTGTGATCACATTGTATGCTTAGTTCCACTCTTTCTTAACAGCAGATTATTAACGTTGCTATTTTTGGCAATGGCTAAAAGTTTAAACATGGTTGCCCAGGAGGTTTCCATTTGATTTAATGATTTATTTGCAGTTCTTTTATTCCGTATGAAACTACTTGAACCCTACGAAAAAATCCTGGCCATCGATATTGGTGGGTCACGTATTAAGGCTACCATTTTGGATATTGAAGCCCAAATACTGATGGATTACGTAAGGGTGCAAACGCCATTATCCCCTAGTCCCAATGAAATTATGCAAGCCATAGTAGAACTAACAAAAGGCTTCAAGGATTATTCTAAAATTTCGGTGGGGTTTCCTGGTTATGTTAGGAATGGTATAGTGTATACCGCCCCTAATTTGAGTACTGAAAAATGGAAGGGATTTGATTTAAAAAAAGGCCTATCAAAATTATTAATGCAACCTGCGCGGGTAATTAACGATGCGGACATGCAGGGATTAGGCATCGCCAAGGGTAAAGGACTTGAAATGGTAGTTACACTAGGTACTGGTTTTGGAACGGCTCTATTGATGGATGGAATACTACTGCCACATCTGGAGGTAGCCCATCATCCAATTTCAAAGGATAGGGATTATGATGAGTACATTGGGAAAAAAGCGCTTGATGAAGTAGGTATTGAGCGCTGGAATAAGCGCATGAAAAAAGTGATAGAAATTTTAAAAACTGTTTTCAACTACGATCATTTATATATCAGCGGAGGAAACGCAAAAAAGATAACTTTCAAAATGGACGACAATATTTCAATTGTATCCAATGTGGATGGCATAAAGGGAGGAGCCAGACTTTGGCAAGAAAAACACTATAATGTCTAACCTGGCTCGGTAAAACAGTAACCAGTTTTAAATAATCGTAAATTATCTAAACAGCAGTTCTCTCAATCTCCCTTAGGTTCTCCAGCTTTTTGTTTCGTAGGAATCCGTTGATGTCTTCGAAATGCTCTTTGATTCTTTTGTTTCCAAACTCAAATACTTTTGTCGCCAGGCCATCTAGAAAATCCCTGTCATGCGATACCAGAATAAGTGTTCCATCAAAAGCTTTGAGCGCATCTTTCAGAATATCTTTAGTCTTAATATCCAGATGATTTGTTGGCTCATCCAAAATCAGAAGGTTAACAGGTTGCAACAGCAGCTTTAACATTGCTAAACGAGTTCGTTCACCACCGGAAAGTAATTTTACTTTCTTATCAATGTTATCACCACTGAACATAAAGGCTCCTAACAAGTCCTTTATTTTGGCACGTATATCGCCTTCTGCAATCTGGTCTATGGTTTGAAAGACCGTGAGGTCTGCTTCCAGCAAGGCAGCTTGGTTTTGAGCAAAATAACCGATCATAGAATTGTGACCCATCTGAAGTTTTCCATCAAAGTTTATTTCACCCATAATGGCTTTTACCAGCGTAGATTTTCCCTCTCCGTTTTTTCCTACAAAGGCAATTTTCTCTCCACGCGCAATGGTGAGGGACGCATCCTGAAAGACAACATGGTCACCATATTTTTTGGTTAGACCTTCTATGATTACCGGATAATTTCCAGAGCGTGGTGCCGGAGGAAATTTCAAATTCAAAGACGAAGAATCTATTTCGTCTACTTCAACGATTTCTATTTTTTCCAGCATCTTCACGCGCGATTGCACCTGAAGGGTCTTGGAGTAAGTACCTTTGAAGCGATCAATAAATTGCTGAATGTCAGCAATCTGTTTTGCCTGATCATCAAATTGCTTTTGCTGCTGCTCGCGTCTTTCCTTACGCAATTCCAAATAATGAGTATAGTTTGTCTTGTAATCGTAAATGCGACCCATGGTCACCTCAATCGTACGGTTGGTAAGATTGTCCACAAATGTTTTGTCGTGACTGATCACGATTACTGCCTTGGCGTTGTTGATTAGAAAATCTTCCAGCCATTGAATGGATTCAATATCCATGTGATTTGTAGGCTCATCCAGCAGGATTAGGTCTGGCTTCTGTAAAAGTATTTTTGCAAGCTCAATGCGCATGCGCCATCCTCCGCTAAACTCCTTGGTGGGTCTTGTAAAATCAGTACGTAGAAAACCTAATCCTATTAGCGTTTTTTCTACTTCCGCATCGAAATTGATTTCTTCAATGGAATAGTATTTCTCACTGAGTTCTGATACTTGCTCAATAATTTTAGAGTATGCGTCCGATTCATAATCTGTGCGGGTTTCCAACTGAACGTTGAGTTCATCCATCTGCTTTTTCATTCCCAGTATTTTGGCAAATGCTTTTGATGCTTCCTCAAATACGGTAGCATCGTCTTCTGTTAACAGATGTTGGGGCAAATAAGCAATGATGGCATCTTTCGGTGCCGATACCTTTCCGCGCGTTGGCTTGTTCCCGCC
>JANOLM010000182.1:0-3978 GCA_031419815.1 Bacteroidia bacterium | reverse complement strand
TATGTTTTCGAATGCCTTCAATAAAAGCTTCCACAATTTTTGAAGCTTCTTCTCCTACTGCGATGAAGAGGCCCAGATGTTGATAGATATCATTACCCTTCACCATGTCATCTTTAGTCCTGCCACCGGTTCTTCCGCCTGCCAGGTTTTTGTTGCTGATGGAAGAAGGAATATCTACACTGAATTTGGCAGGCAGAATATCTTCCTGCGGTGTTACATCCGGATTGTTTTCGCAGGAAGAAAACAACATGGAAAATGCGAGCCCAACGATTACGACAAACGAAACGATTTTTACAGTTTTCATTTTTTTACTATTTAGTTTTATTGGTTTCTTTTTGAGCGAAGGAGTTTAAAATATGCCTTCCTTCTTAAAACACATGAACACAATCTTACCCTTATGCCACCCCAAAAAAAATTTAATGATTCTTAAAAAATAGAGGAATCAGGGCTTCGCCACCACAATTGTGGTGTCAGAAACCACGGTAGAAACTGCAAAAAACCCAATTGCACCTTCGCTAAGGTTGGTCGTGGCATCTGCGCGCTGCACGTCAAATACTCCTCCTCTCCACTCCGTTTCAGAAAGTACAGAGCGTAGAAATGCCTTATAAGCAAGACTTACAGAATATTTTTTCCTCACTACAATTGCGTTTGCCGGAAAATTGAAATCCTCTTTTTTAGGTTTAAAAATTTCATTGACATCAATTGTGTTCAAATCATAGAATACGATTCTTCCTTCGCATTTGTCTCCTGTGATGCAGGAAGGTGTATTGATCCATGTGATTTGATGATCTATAAAATTGGCATCGCCTCTGGTTTCATAGAGATTTAACGCATATAGCTCTTTAACCTTTCTGTAATCCAATGCGGGCATGGGTTCCACAGGTGAAGATCTATCTTGTGCCAGATATGTTTTGCCTTGGTATTGAATGGTTAAGGTGTAAGTCTTTCCAAAAACGGCTCGTGCTGGTGGTGTATAATATTCACCTGATCCGATCGGAAATTCCGTGAGCACAACTGCACTTGTCCCATCGGTTACACGAACAATTGCACCCGTTGCCGGTGTAACCATTCCGTTCTGCTTGGTGTAAGGAAGCGAAAGTTTTATTCTGTGATTAATTCGCTCGTTGGTAAGAGTTCCCTCTACTACAAGCGTACTCAGATTTTGAGATTGTAAAGGAAAATCTATTGGTACCTCCTGACAGGCGATTACCTGTATCCATATTAAAAAAAAGAATATCGACTTTGTTTTAACCCTCCGACAAATGTGGTTAAACCTCCAAGGTCTCTTTACGAATGCAAACAGACCTTGGGGGTTTTTAACTTTATCTTGTAATCTATTCATCGCCACTTGAAATTATACGATATGGAAGGTGTGAACCCAAATAAGTAAAACTGTGAGGTCATCCGATTGGCATCCAGAAGATCGGACGGAATTTTGAAAGAACCATCTGCCAACTGAATCTTGTTGTAATTGACATAAAGTGAATTCTTTCTTCCATAAAAATTATAAATCGAAAACGCCAGACTATGATGGTATTTCTTCTCAGGATTTTTATTAAGCTTAACCGTGGCAGATACATCTAATCGGTGATAATCCGGAAGCCTGTCATTATTTTTTTGTCCATAAACAGGGATCTCCTGGCCATTATATAAATAAAAACTGACAGGTGATGAAAAAGGCGCACCTGTGGAATAATTCCAGTTCAACCCAAGGTTCCATCGCAGCGTAATGTCATAGGCGAGCATAAGATTAATTTGATGAGGGCGATCATAAAAAGCATTATAAGCTCTTCCCATATTGATATCTTCAAATTTTCGTTTCGCTCTTGAATACGTATATCCGGCCAGACCACGCAAGCGACCCTCATCTTTCTTTAACTGAAACTCCATGCCGTATGCCAGAGCCGTTCCAAAGCGCAACTCACCTTCCAACAAAGGATTAAGCAATGTTTCAGCATGCGATTGATAATCAATTTGGTGCCGCATCTTCTTGTAAAATGTTTCTGCTGAAAACTTAAGTCCCTCTTGGGAAAAGGTTTGGTAATAGCCGAAGGATACCTGATTGGAAGTTTGTGGTTTGATATTAATGCTGCTGGGCAGCCAGACTTCAAGTGAAGTGAATGGACTTATGGAATTGGAAATCAAATGTATGTTTTGAACATTTCTGGAAAGGTTCGTTTTTAGTGAACCATTATCGCTTAACAAGTACGTGAGTGTCATTCGAGGCTCTGCGTTTGCATACTCTTTATAATTCTCTCCTTTCTGGAAATAGAGCGTGTCAATTGGATTTCGGTTCTGATCATACACAAATTCAAATGCTTCACCCGTGTTGTTCCAATTAGTAAGTCGAAGACCGTAATTTAATCCCCAACTCTTACTTAGTTTTACTTCATGATTGCCATACAAAGAAAACTCAACAGAGTTTCTGATGGAAAGCTGGACATTGGACGGAATAGGCTGGTTTGATTGGAGGTTGCCCGGATTAAAATTATAACCAGTGATTCCCGCTCCAAATGTAAATTCATTTTGAGGCTTGATAAAATAACTGAAATCGGTTTTTAAGTTGACGTTAGAAATGTGCGAATTCCATCGTGTATTGTTGGCCACATCGGTGTATAAAAAATAGTCGTAGCTACTGGCGGCAAATGTAGTGTTAACAAACAGTCGATCTGTTACAAGGTGGTTCCATCGAAAAGTCCCTGCTGTATTTGTCCAGGCAATGGCATTGCTGGTATTAAAATAATTGTCTGCTCCAGTGTATAGCGAAAAGAAAATTTTATTCCTTGAATCAAGTTTAAAATTCACCTTCCCCGTGAAGTCATAAAAATTGAACTTAGTAATATTCTTATCGCCCAACTGGGCCAGCCATTTCAATCGGGACACTCTTGCTGAGACAAGAAATGAGCTCACTTCCTTTTTGATGGGGCCTTCAACTCCAAGTTTTGTTGAGATAAGTCCAACATTTCCCCACGCTTGCAGGTGTTGATCATTTCCCTTTTTGGTGCGAACATCCATCACCGAAGACAATCGCCCACCAAGCGATGCAGGCATATCGCCTTTATAGAGCGTGATGTCATTTACAGCATCGGGTATAATCGTGGAAAAGAATCCCAGCAGGTGGCTTGGATTGTAAATCTGGGCATCATCCATAAGGATCATGTTTTGATCTCGGTTTCCTCCACGCACATAATAAAAAGTAGATCCTTCCGAATGCAATTTTATTCCAGGTATGGACTCAAGTGATTTCACAACATCCACCTCCCCAAACAATGCTGGCCGCTCTTCAACAGCCTTGGGCCTGAGTGCAAATGAACTTACCGATATCTCCTTTCCGGTATCTTCATCCGAAGCTTCCACAATTATTTCTTTCAATAGAGGGGGCTCTTCTGCCAGTGAAATATCTTGTGCTAGTGATGAGTTAAGGTCAATATTCTTAGTCCATTGCTTATACCCAACAAAAGAGCAGTCAATCGTGTAGGTTCCCTTCGGGACGGTGATAGAATAAAACCCAAACGCATTGCAGATTGTTCCAGCTTGAAGTTCTATGAGAAAAACTGTCGACCCAATCAGTGCTTCTCCTGTGGTGGCATCTTTCACATAGCCACTCAGTGTAATTGTTTGAACTGCTTTCTCCGATTTTTTTTCAGGCTTCAGAATAATCTGGTCTTCTACAAATGTGAAACTCAGTCCAAACTTTTCAGATATGTCTGTTAAGATGGAAGCCAATGTTTTATTACTTACACTGTAATCAATCTTTCTATCAGCATCAATTCTCTTTGGATTATAGGAAAACGGAATTCCACTTTTCCGCGAAATTACTTCCAACAGAGCAGCCAATGAGAAATCGTTGGCCTCTATCGTAACGGCTATATCAGGCAACTTTTTCTGTGCGGAAACATTCAGGCAAAAACAATGAATTGCGAAAGCAAGAAACAAAAAGGCTCTTGATCGATTAAGGAAGTTTAACATCCAGCACTG
>JANOLM010000181.1:0-3572 GCA_031419815.1 Bacteroidia bacterium | reverse complement strand
GAACGTCTTTGCGAGCACCTGCGGGGATTTGTGTGGTAGGGCGAAGCAATCTCCGAATTTAAGGATTGCCTGCCTACCGGACAGGCAGGCTTCGTCCCGCCCACTGCCAGCGCTGGCACTCGCAATGACGGCAAATTGTTGGTTCTGCGTAGCATCGGTTAATAATCAGATAATTTTACCGACTTGTATGCTTGTTCAAAATCCTTCCTTCTTTCGACATACTCATTTCCAATCCTCTACTTTTTCTTTGCCTTACTTTCTTCAGTGGGTTCCTTTTTCTCTTTCGCTTTTATCGGTGTTTTTGTTGCACGGCTTTCAGAAGTTGCAATTGAGTTTCTGACAAAGGTTCCCCATGTTAGATTATCTTTTCCTGGCTTTTGAGATTGTGCTTTTTCAATCGCCATCTTAGAAGCATGTTCTACTACCCAATCAAAATTTTCCTGGCCAACCGATTTAAAATCGGCATCGGGAGCTGGGTTGCAAAAATCAATTGCGTAGGGAACTCCATCTCTTACAGCCATTTCTACGGTGTTAAAATCATAGCCTAGCGCATTGCACAGATCAAGAACATAGTTATGTACTGTCTTCAACAGCTTTTCTGAAGCGGGGCCATTGCTGCTTTGATATCGCAAGTGGTGTGGATTGCGGGGTTCGTATTGCATGATGCGCACATACTTTCTATCAAGGCAATAGCAGCGAAAATAATCCTCAAAAATAATTTCTTCCTGAAGCATCATCACCAGCTGAGCAGTTTCGCTATATGCCTTAAAAAAATCATCCTGGTTGTTTAGCTTATACACGCTCTTCCACCCGCCACCAGCATGAGGTTTCATGTATGCTGGCCAACCGATGTGGGCAAAAATTTTCTCCCAACTCAACGGGAATTTCAAATTGCTAAAGGAGGAATCGCTTGTATCCGTAGGCCGCTCATGAGACGGAAGGAGAACCGTTTTGGGAACGGGCACTCCGAGGTTGACGGCCAAAGCATTGTTGAAAAACTTTTCATCCGCGCTCCACCAAAATGGATTGTTGATGACGGCCGCACCTGAGATGGCCGCATTTTTTAAATAAGCCCGATAAAAAGGAACATCCTGAGAAATGCGGTCGATAATAACGGCATATTCCGTTGGCTCGGCTTGCGAAACCATATCAATGATCACTGGCTCCGCTTTGATGTTTTTCAATCCCATTTTATTGATGTATTCAACAAAGGCTTCCGGAAAGGAGCGTTCCATGCCATGGAGGATTCCGATTTTTTTCATGCGTTAGAATTTAGAGGTTGAGTTTCACTTACCCAATTCAAACAATATTTCATTTATAATTATCTCTTGTAATTTCGTTGGCTCGGTTATGTTCAGGTTATGCCCCGAATCACTAAACCAAAATAACCTTTTTTTTTCGACCTTTAACGCATTGTAATAATCTTCTGTCAGTTTAAAATAGGTTTGGTAATCCTTCCTTCCCAGGAAAAAGTAAATAGGGCATTTTAATTCCGGGGCGATGGTGAAAAAATTTACATGTGATGCCTCGTTGAATACGGATAACCACTTTTTGCCCCAAGCCTCAACAAAGGCTTTGGAAGGGGGTTTATTGCCCATCATCCGAGCCAGCCAACTGCGGTGATAATACAATTGCCCTGCATTTTGAAAAGGGATATTGATCAACGCTAATTGCTCCAGCGCTTTTTGGTTGTGGTCGCTTTCTGCTTTGTTGATCATCCATTCCAGTGAAAGACGCTCACTCTCTACTTGATATACCATGGGGCTGATAGCGAGGTAGGCATTTAAAAGTGCAGGATGGTTGGCTGCAATTGTCAACCCTAAAAACCCGCCCCACGAGTGACCCATCAAATAGATTTTATCTCGTGAAAAACGCGAGCGTAAATAATTGATCATTTCAAGGGCATCGCTTTCCATCAGCGAAATAGAAAGAGTTTTGTCAGACGCATTTAATTCTGCTGTCTTCCCGCTTTCACGTTGATCCCACTGCACAACCACAAAGTGTATTTGTAATTGATTCGTAAACCGTTCGGCATAACTCATAGCCGAGTTGCCAGGGCCACCATGAAGGAACAACAAAACCGGATTACTACTGTTTGCTCCCTTGATATTGATCCACTGTTTAATTCCTCCTATCTCAACTGCTTCGCTGGAATTGATTGTCGAATGGCTTTGCGCAGAACAAAACGAAACAAGGAAGATAAAAAAGCCAATGAGGCGTATCATGTAAAGTTAATCGTTAATCTTCTGACAAGTTAAATTGTATTATACCAACTTTTAAAGGCTATATAGTTACGTATTAGTAATTATTGATCTACTTAATCAACGACAAGTAATGGGGGAACATCTCGCGCCAGGCTGGCCAATCGTGAGTTGCATTTTGCCGCACATCCAGCCAATGATTAATTCCTTTGTTTTCAAAAACGCTTGCCATTTTCACATTGGCATCCCAGCACATGTCATGCGTTCCTGTTCCCAACACTACAAACATGTCGTTGAAGAAAGGATTCTGCGCATGTGGTATAAAGTCCAATGGATTATTAAAATATACGTTGTCATCATAGTACCCATCCAGTTGATCTTTGATATCGAAAGCCGCGCCCATGTTGAAAACGTATTTCACAACATCAGGATGTTTAAAAGCAAAATTGGTAGCGTGGTATCCGCCAAAGCTACAGCCAGCTGTGGCCACCCGGCCAACACCTGTTTCGCGCTGCGCCAATGGAATAAGCTCTTGCAATAACATCAGGTCATACCAAATGTGGTTCTTTACTCGGTCTGCCGGATGGATACTCTTATTATACCAGCTGACTGAATCAATTCCATCCGGGCAATAAATTTTTACAAGGCCATTGTCGAGATACCAGCTTACGCTTTCTATAAGTTTAAAATCTTTATTCTCATGGCATCCACCCATCGAGGTAGGGAAAAGAATGATAGGATAGCCCTGATGGCCAAAAGAAAGCACATCAATGTCGCGGCCAAGATTTGGGGAATACCATCTATGAAGATGCTCGTAGGCCATAAAAGATTTTAGATTTAGGATTTTAGATTTGCCATCTCGGTGTTTATAAAATCATTCCTCCTCGGACTTCGTGACTCGCGACAGACGTGTACATATTTACGATTTTAAATCTTCTAATAAAAAAATGGCGAGCAATAAAAATTCATAAATCTAAAATCGTAAATCGCAAATTAAAACAGGATCCATTTTGCAGGTTAAATCAGAATCTTCTACTAAAAACCAGAGTGCCTATACTGCAGAAAAGCTTTCCGGTATCTACACAAAACTGCTTGACCGTGAGGTGGAAGTAGAACTCTTTTTGCCTCCAGAGGCCCACTCAAGTGAGAAAAAGTATTCACTTCTGTTGCTGAATGATGGACAAGACAACGCATCGGTGCGCGTTAAAGAAACCGTTGAAAGACTAACCTCAGAGGGTTTAATCAATGAAATCATTGTGGCCGGTGTACGAGCAGGTGACCGAATGCAAGAGTATGGGGTGGCCTCAAAACCTGACTATCTCAAGCGAGGGCTTAAAGCAAAAGCTTACACCAAATACATTGTTTCAGAAT
>JANOLM010000180.1:0-6369 GCA_031419815.1 Bacteroidia bacterium | reverse complement strand
TGAAGTGGTGGTTGAAAATCTCGACATCAAGAAAAAGGTTTATGAGGAGGTAGAGAAACACAGAACACCGGGAACACTTATTACATCCAACACATCAGGGATTCCTATCCATTTGATGGCAGAAGGAAGAAGCGAGGATTTTCAGAAGCACTTTGCTGGAACACACTTCTTTAATCCACCCCGATATTTAAGACTATTTGAAGTAATACCTACCGCCAAGACAGAACTTGAGGTTGTAAAATTTTTAATGTACTATGGCGACTTGTATTTAGGAAAGACAACCGTGTTATGTAAAGATACACCCGCCTTCATCGGAAATAGAATTGGAATGTATGGGCTTCTCAAAGTCATTGACTCCATGAACAAATTTGATCTCAACGTAGATGAGATTGATAAACTCACGGGTCCTGTGATTGGAAGGCCAAAGTCAGCAACATTCAGAACATCGGATGTAGTTGGTTTGGATACCATGGTCAAAGTGGCAAACAACTTGTACGCGGGGCTTCCTAACGATGAGGCGCGCGAAATTTTTAAATTATCGGACGTTGTTAATAAACTTGAGCAGAATAAATGGTTAGGCGACAAAACAGGTCAGGGTTTTTATAAGAAAACAAAGAATGCAAAAGGTGAAACTGAAATTCTTACGCTTGATCTCAAAACATTTGAATACAAACCCAAGACGAAAGTAAAGTTTGCCACGCTCGAGACAACCAAACCTATTGATAATCTTAAAGATCGATTCAAGGTCTTACTGGCTGGTAAAGACAAAGCCGGAGATTTTTACCGTGATTGTTTTTATGGATTATTCCAATACGTAACGAATCGCATTCCAGAAATTAGCGATGAACTTTTCAGAATAGATGATGCCGTAAGTGCAGGCTATGGTTGGGAACTTGGGCCATTTGAAACATGGGATTGTGTTGGTGTTGAAAAAAGTTTGCCTCTTATGGAAGCAGCGGGATATAAGCCCAATCAATGGGTGTATGATATGGTTGCCGCTGGTAACAAATCATTTTATAAAATTGAAGGCGGGCAAAAGAAGTACTACGATATTCCAAGTAAGTCGTACAAATCTATTCCGGGAAGAGAAAGCTTTATCATCCTTGAAAATAAAAGTGAAAATGTCATTTGGAAAAATGCGGATTCGAAAGTGACGGATCTTGGTGATGGCGTGATTGACTTCTCCTGGCATTCTAAAAGCTATACACTTGGAAGTGCTGTTGTGGAAGGTTTAAACAAAGCAATTGACCTTGCCGAAAAAGATTATAGGGGTTTGGTGGTTGGTCATCAAGGCCCTGATTTTTCATTGGGTGCAAATCTCGGGTTAGTTTTTATGTATGCCATTGAACAAGATTACGATGAGATTGATTTCATGGTGCGCGCCTTCCAAAATTCGGTGATGCGTATTCGTTACTCCGCTGTTCCGGTTGTAGTTTGTCCGCAAGGTAGAACGTTAGGTGGAGGTTGCGAAATGACCATGCATGCCGACCGCGCTGTTGCTGCTGCCGAAACCTACATTGGTTTAGTGGAGGTTGGCGTTGGACTAATCCCGGGTGGAGGTGGAACCAAAGAATTTACGAAGCGTGTTAGTGACAGTATTGAAGAGGGAGATATTGAATTAAACTCTTTGCAAAATGCATTGATGAATATTGCCACAGCTAAAGTTGCCACCTCGGCACAAGAAGCAAGGGAGATGGGAATACTTCGCTCCTTCGATCAGGTGAGTATGAACCGCGATCGTCAGATTGCAGACGCAAAACTTGCTGTGCTTGAATTGGCAGACGCAGGCTACACAATGCCGCAACAGGCAAAGAACATTAAGGTACAAGGCAGATCTGGGTTAGCACTGTTCATGGCCGGCCTTAGCGGGATGAAAATGGGACGATATATTTCTGACCATGATATGAAAGTCTCCTTGAAAATCGCAAATATCATGTGTGGAGGTGATTTAACTTCTCCACAAGAGGTGAGTGAACAATATTTACTTGACCTGGAAAGAGAAGCATTTGTTTCACTAACCGGAGAGAAGAAAACACTGGAAAGAATTCAGGCAATATTGACGGGGGGGAAACCACTCAGGAATTAGTAGGCAGTCGGCAGAAAGCAGTTGGCAGTATGAGCAAGTCACGAGGATATAGAGATTTGATTGTTTACCAAAAGGCATTTAGCCTGGCGATGAAGATATTTCATCTCACTAAAAAATTCCCAAAGGAGGAAACGTATTCTCTTGTCGATCAAATCAGGAGGTCGCCACGATCAGTTTGTTCATGCATAGCCGAAGCCTACCGCAAACGAAAATATCAGAGATATTTTGTCAATAAAATATCGGATGCAGACGGAGAGAATAGCGAGACGATCGTTTGGCTTGAATTTTCATTGGCAAGTGGTTACGTCTCATGGGAAGCAGAGCAAGAATTGGAATTAGAGGCTGAAGAAGTTGGAAGGATGCTGAATGGCATGCTTGCGAATCCGGAGAAGTTTTTGCCAAAGGAAAAACAAACACAAGAAGTATAAATTTAAGTAGTCAGGCTGCCTACTGATGCCTGCCTACTGCCAACTTTAAAAATACAAAATACTATGGACGCATACATCGTAGCCGGATTTCGCACAGCAGTCGGAAAGGCAAAAAAAGGAGGCTTTCGTTTTACAAGGCCGGATGATCTTGCATCGGATGTAATTAAGCATTTGGTGAAATCTATTCCTGGTTTAGAAAACAAAATGGTTGACGATCTCATCGTAGGTAATGCTGTGCCCGAGGCGGAACAAGGCATGCAGATGGGTCGCATTATTTCTTTGATGGCGCTGGGTATCGATGCACCGGGCATGGTAATCAATCGCTATTGCGGATCGGGTGTGGAAGCTATCGCTATTGCAAGTGCACGTATTCATGCGGGGCAGGCCGATGTGATCATTGCAGGTGGTACGGAATCAATGTCATTAGTTCCGGTGATGGGATTTAAAACAGCCTTGAACTACACCATCGCCAAAGACAATCCAACCTATTATACCAGCATGGGCCTTACAGCTGAGGAAGTTTCGAAGCAATATAAAATTACCCGCGAAGAGCAAGATCAGTTTTCATACGAGTCGCACATGAAGGCGGCAGCTGCATGGAAGGAAGGAAAATTTAAAGATGAAGTAGTGCCTATCACCGTTAAGGAAGTTTATGTTGATGAAAACATGAAAAAGAAAACACGTGAATACATCGTTGAAAAAGATGAAGGTATTCGTGCAGACACAACTGTTGAGGGTCTATCAAAACTGAAACCTGTATTTGCAGCAGGGGGAGTGGTAACAGCGGGAAACTCTTCACAAACTTCTGATGGCGCAGCTTTTGTAGCGGTAATGTCAGAGCGAATGGTGAAGCAACTGAATCTAAAACCTATTGCTCGCATGATAAGCTATGCGGTTGCGGGAGTTGACCCTCGCATTATGGGCATAGGTCCTGTCGCAGCAATTCCAAAGGCATTGAAGATTGCAGATTTGAAATTGCAAGACATTGATTTGTTTGAATTGAATGAAGCTTTCGCAGCGCAGTCCCTGGCAGTTGTTAAAGAACTTGGCATCGATAGAACGAAGCTAAACTT
Organism: Bacteroidia bacterium; assembly: GCA_031419815.1. GTDB lineage: Bacteria > Bacteroidota > Bacteroidia > Cytophagales > Cyclobacteriaceae > ELB16-189. The sequence goes on along the minus strand of JANOLM010000180.1, from coordinate 2,782 downwards.
AAATGGTGGCGCCATTGCAGTCGGTCACCCATTGGGCTCCTCCGGTGCTCGTTTATCGGTTCAGCTTTTCAATGAGTTGAGAAGACAAAAGAAAAAGTACGGCATGGTGACGGCCTGTGTTGGTGGAGGACAAGGTGTGGCGGGGGTGTATGAATTGCTAAATTAAGATGTGAGTATTGAGACGAGAGATTTGAGAATATCAGCGTAACAATATGCACAACTTAAAAGAACTTAAAATCTGGCACAAAGCTATTGATATGGCTAAAGAAGTATATCAGTTAACAACAGACTTTCCCAAAGAAGAGAAATACGGGTTGACTTCCCAAATCAGAAGGTCAGCTATTTCTGTTCCCTCCAATATTGCAGAGGGAGCAGGAAGAAATTCAAACAAAGAGTTTATTCATTTCCTGGGAATTTCAAATGGATCATCTTATGAACTTCAGACACAATTGATTATTTCACGAAATCTTGATTTGGTGGATAACCGAGTTGATACGTTGCTCGACCAGATTGATCAAATCCAAAAAATGAATTATTCTCTTCAAAATAAATTAGGACAAGACTAATCTCATATCACAATACTCATATCTCAAATCTTTATGACGACAACAGAAAAAAACGCAATTAAAGGAGGAGAATTCCTCATTCGCGAAACAGCAGCGAACGAAATTTTTATTCCGGAAGAGTGGAGTGAAGAGCAGAAGATGATCGCACAAACCTGTCGCGATTTTGTGAAGCAGGAGGTGCTTCCGAAGCTAAATGAAATCGATTCCATGAAGGATCCTAAGTTGATGCCTTCACTTTTGGATAAGGCGGGAGCACTTGGATTGTTGGGAACGTCCGTTCCAGAAAGCCTCGGTGGGTTTGGAATGTCGTTCAACACAACAATGCTAGTTGCTGAGGTGTTGGGTGGTTCTCACTCTTTTGCGGTTGCTTATGGCGCACACACAGGCATTGGGACATTGCCGATTTTATATTACGGAACAGAGGAACAAAAGAAAAAGTACGTTCCAAAATTGGCGACCGGTGAATGGAAGGCTTCTTATTGTTTAACCGAACCCGATTCTGGTTCAGATGCCAACAGTGCTAAAACCAAAGCCAAGCTTACAGCCGATGGAAAACATTACCTGATCACTGGACAAAAGATGTGGATCACCAATGGTGGCTTTGCCAATATCATGATCGTGTTTGCAAAAATAGATACTGATAAAAACCTTACCGCCTTCATCGTAGAAAAATCATTCGGGGGCATTACCATGAATGAGGAGGAGAAGAAGATGGGAATCAAAGGATCGTCAACGCGCCAGATATTTTTTAACGATTGCAAAGTGCCCATTGAAAATATGTTATCCGAACGTGAGAACGGATTTAAGATAGCCGTCAACGTATTAAATATTGGCCGCATTAAACTTGGCTCGGGAGCAGTTGGGGGTTGCAAGGCTACAATCTCGACAGCCGTAAATTACTCCAAAGAGCGCAAGCAATTTGGAACATCGATATCAACTTTTGGTGCGATCAAACATAAGATTGCTGAAATGGTCACTCAGACTTTTGCATCGGAGTCTGCGCATTACCGTGCCGGACAAAATATTGACGATGCCTATGATGCATTGATCGCAAGCGGAATGGAGGCAGGCAAAGCGAGACTAAAATCATTGGAAGAATATGCGATTGAATGTGCAATCTTAAAGGTGCATGGTTCTGAGGTTTTAGATTTTGTAGTAGATGAAGGTGTGCAAATTTATGGGGGCATGGGATTTTCTGCCGAGGGTCCGATGGATCGCGCCTATCGCGATGCCCGCATTAACAGAATTTTTGAAGGCACGAATGAAATCAACCGCTTATTAACGATTGACATGTTAATGAAGCGGGCGATGAAGGGAACACTTGATCTGATGACTCCCACTATAGCTATTCAAAAGGAGTTGGTTGCCATACCAGATTTTGGTGCAGATGATGACACAGCCATTTTTGCTAAAGAAAAGAAGGCCTTACGAAACTTAAAGAAAGCGGGATTGATGGCAGCAGGTGCGGCCGTTCAAAAGTTTATGATGAAGCTTTCGGATGAGCAGGAAGTGCTCATGAGTTTGGCCGATATGCTAATAGAAGGATATGTTGCCGAATCAACTTTATTGCGAGTGGAAAAATTGATTGGCCTTCGGGGAGAAAAGGCTTGCGAAATTGAAAAAGAGATGGCCATTATTTATTTGCACAGTGCCATTGAAAAAGCAGCCTCAGCAGGCAAGCAAGCTATATACGCTTTCGCGGAAGGAGATGAGTTAAGATTGATGATGCTCGGATTGAAACGGTTTACTAAAATAGATCCTTACAACTTGAAAGAAGCTAGAAGAAAAGTAGCGAATTATGTGATTGAGAAAGGAGAGTACCCCTTTTAAAGGCACTTTGTCTAGAAAACTCTGAAAGCCACAGGTTCACTTACTTATATGTGGATCTGTGGCTTATTTTTTTTCAAGTTCTTTAAAAGAAGCACCATTTATATTCAGCACAATTTTCAAGGCATAAAATTATTGCAACTTAGGTAAGTCAAAAGATTATAAGAAGGCATATTCAAAGTTGAAAGATGAGCCTGTTCTCTATTTCAAGTTTATAAAACGAGCAACTTCGCTTAGCTATTCGCCAGAAATGTGTACGATTTGAGAAAATGACTGTTCATTTTTCAACAGGTTGACAGTCCATGAACTTCAAATTTGAAGGAATTAAGAGCTTGTCCACTTTTGAATGATTTTTGTTGCTTCGTGCGAAACCCAAAACCATGTCGCGC
>JANOLM010000179.1:0-12356 GCA_031419815.1 Bacteroidia bacterium | reverse complement strand
TACAATGCAAATATACGGTGGCCGGTTAACCGAGGTCGTTAGTTGTAAGAAAACCTGATTTCTTTCATGAAACAACGATTGCATAAATTTTACTTACGCTATGGTAAAATTCTGTCGCCAATACTACTGATTACCTATAGATGACCAGTGTGAAAGCCGCTAACGTTTGCAATTTGTCTTCAAATAAAATAAAAATGCCTCTAAAGCAGAGGCATTGTATTATCGGGTGAAGGAATGTTTAATACTGAATTATTTTTGATTCACCATTTTCCCCTGTTACTTCAAATGTAGCGATCCCTTTTAGGCTCTTTATATTATAGACTTGGGCAAAATCACCTGATATCACTTTGCTTTCATTGTAAACTAATGCGTCCGATCCATCATAAATCTTTACTGTAATTGTTTCCTTTCCATTTCCTGAAATCATTAATACAAATTTCTTTTCGCCTTGTATTTTTCTAACATTGAAAATCTTCTCTACCTTGTTTGAATAGTTGTGAATTTTTTCAATTTGTTTTCCATCGCTATCAACAATTTCAATTGTGTACTCACCTTCTTTTAAGTTTCCGAAGTTATAAGGGCGACTGAATCCCTCAACGGTTTTGATAAACTCCTCAAAAACAAGTTTGTTTCTTGAATCGAGAATAGAAACCCTTACATCACCTGCTTTTGCAGCTTTGTATATAAGTTTGAAGGTACTTGCATCTCTCTCAATAACTGCAACACCCGAAATACCAGACGTGTTATACGTCCCACCAGCGAACACCACTGTACATAAAAGTACACTCAGTGATAAAGCAAAAATCTTTTTCATAAACCTAAACTTTTTGTTTGTTTGGTCATAAGACGACAGCGGATCAACTTATGTTGCACGCCTAGTGTTAATTGATGGTTAAAAAATGTTAACGTAATGCACAATTCAGAAGTGGCCTCTGAACGAGTGAAGTGTTATAAAAGATTCAGGAAAGAGAAAACTATGATAAGAAAAAAGAAATCATTCGGATGCTGTAACTAATTCAAATGAAAGACGTCTTTAAGTTTCTCGGCTTCCTGCATCACGTGTTTTTGAAAACGCAGACGCGAGATCAAAAAAGATTCGCGCTTTTCATGTTCAAACTGAACAAACTTAAGGCGATCTTCAAAATCAAGATTTAATTCATTCGCTATTCCAAATACAGAGGACTCTTGTGAATGTCTGTTGATCTTGAGAAGTGCTAAATACGCCATGAACTCAGCATGGAGTGCTTCACTGACCGCAGCTTTAATATCCACATTCCAGAAGTTGACCTCTCCACCCGGGTATAATTTATCGCGGTAGGTGCGGAACATTGTAACCAATTCAAAAAGATCAATACACTTTACAATAATATCAGATTCGCCACTGGCGTAGTGCTTGATCACGCTTTCGAGTTTTACTAAAGAACCCATTTTTGTGCCATTGGAGGTATGGTTGAAATAAATACCAAAAGAAATATCGCGGGTTTCCGCGTCTTCCATCAATTGCTTATAACGGGGTTCAAAGATATGCAACGGTATCATCTCTCCAGGAAGTGGAAAGATAGTAAGCGGGAATATTGGAATTTCTATGAGGTCAGCCACAAATATTAAAACAAGAAACTGTGATTAAAGTTATGTTAAGGAATATTTAAAAACCATGCCTTTGATCATCCACCTTACCCTTCTTCATCCCGATAGCTATCGGGAGAGAAGGAACAAAGTAGCTTTTAGAAGATGCCCCCTTAAGAATAGCGTACCAGATAATGTGGTTTTACTCCAAACTGTTTTGTGAGTTTCTGCTCTCCTGGCAGAAAAGCAAGATTAATGATAAAAGAGAACCCGATCACCTCTCCTTTTAACCTTTTGATCATGTTGCCCGTAGCGCCAGCAGTCCCACCTGTAGCCAACAAATCATCATGCACCAACACTCTACAACCAGGCTTGAATGCATCCTCGTGCATTTCAATAGAAGCCATTCCATATTCCAACGAATATGCTTCCGAAATCTTCCGATAAGGAAGTTTTCCTGATTTACGAACCGGGATGAATGGCACACCCAATTCCTGTGCGATAAGCATTCCAAAAATAAATCCTCTTGCTTCAACTGCCGCAATGGCCTCTATACCCTGGGGCTGGTAATGATTGCCAATCGCTTCTACGACTTTTTTTCGGATAACGGGTTCCGCCAGCAACGGTGTGATGTCTTTAAAAATGATTCCGGGTTTTGGGAAATCTGGAACATCACGCAGTAAAGCTTGTATTGTTTTTTCAAATGTCATGTCGCAAAATAGTTAATTTCAATGATGCCGACCTAACGTTACTTTTCATAATAGTAAACCAGTAGAAATAGTAATTGACTATGAAATGATCTTTCCGTTCAGGATGACTTGCTCCACCAGGTTTGCACCAAAGCTATACGGCAAGAACGCAATGGAAGACATGGGCTTTGTGATAAAGATGTTTGCCACTTTACCTTTTGTGATGCTGCCATGTGTGGCGAGAAGTTCAAGGGCATAAGCTGTATTAAGTGTAGCAGCGTTGATCGCTTCTTCGGGTGTCATCTTCATTTTTACGCAAGCGAGTGAAACCATCAAGGGCATATTACCACTGGGTGCACTTCCCGGATTGTAATCAGATGCTATGGCTAACGGTAGCCCAGCGGCAATCATTTTTCGGGCTGGCGGAAAAGGGAGGTTCAGAAAAAAGGCTGCACCCGGCAAGGCAGTCGGCATTGTTGCTGTACCCTTTAATATTTCAATTTCCTCATCACCTATATTTTCCAGGTGGTCTACACTGATCGCACCAGTCTTTATCCCCACCTGAACACCACCTGAGCGATGCAATTGATTGGCATGAATGCGCGGCTTCATCCCAAATTTTTTTCCCCGCTCAGAAATTGTTTCAGTTTCACCAACGGTAAAAAATCCATGCTCGCAAAAAACATCAATGTAGTCGGCCAGATTTTCTTCCGCTACAGCGGGTATCATTTCTTCGAGGATCAGACGGATGTACTCCTCTTTTTTCATTTCTCTTGGCACAGCATGGGCACCTAGAAATGTGGTCTTCACTGTAAGTGGAGTTTCTCTTCCTATTCGTCTTGCTACGCGCAACATCTTCAACTCATCCTTTACGGTAAGCCCATAGCCGCTTTTTATTTCCACCGCACCTGTTCCACTTTGAATAATTTCATGCACACGGTGCAAGGTTCTTTCAAAAAGTTCGTCTTCGCTTGCCTGTTGCAATTTTTTTGCTGAGTTAAGGATGCCTCCACCTTTGGCCGCAATCTCTTCATAGGTGGCACCCTTTATTTTCATCACAAACTCATCCTCACGACTGGCTGCAAAAACAAGATGAGTATGGGAGTCTACAAAACTTGGAAAAACAAATCGGTCAGAAGCATCAATGGTTTGAGCAGCTTGCGTATCAGGCAATAAAACACTCATAGCACCATAGTCTTTAATTCTACCGTTTTCAATCAGGAGATAAGCATTGGAAAGAACGGGCAACTCTGCCATAGCGGCACCCGCAAGAAATACCGGAGTGGAATCACGAACTTGAACAAGGCCTTTGATATTGGTGATTAGAATATCATGACCCATACAAAAATTAAAAAAATTATTTACCGAAAGATTCTACTTTATAGTCAAGGTTGGTGCTGTAAATAGGGAAACTGATTTTAAACATGGCGAAGACACCTTGTCCTTGAATACTGGGGCGGTATCCGAATTCGCCCCCATAACCCCAACTCATCTGACGATTGAATTTACCATCAATACCTAACCTGAAGCCTACTGGGGATTTTTTTATGGCGCTAACAGAATAAATATCGTTGTTCCATAAAATATCGTCCACCTTCAGTCCAGGAGAATAAAGTATATCAAAAAAGAGCGTCATAATACCATCATCAATGCCCTCTTCAAATTTATCAAAACTTACAGCCACGTTTCTAATCCAAGTCATTGAACCTCCAATGTATAAGCCCGCTGAGTAGACATTACTAAAAACTTTGAAATCCCTGGTCTTACCGTTAAAAGGATCGGGATATGTGAGAGGCAAACGTTTACCTTCATCGGTGACAAGATCATCATTGGTTAAGCCTTGTTTCTCAAGAGCCCTGTTAATATCAGTTGTACTGTTCCAGACAATAGCACCCAGACGGCCACCATATATTTTTCTCAATTTGCAAGGTACCTCTGCATGCAAAGGCACACGGGAAGCCCATTTATCGCCCTTATAGGAGTTTTTATACAAGACCATCTTAGTCTTTGAGCTCGACTCAAAATCTTTGAAATGATACGTTCCACCTAATTCATAGTAATTAAAAACCTCAGGCTTGTTGTCGACATTGCTGTTCCTTCTGGCCAAGTCACGGCTAAAATCATAAAAGCTGCTGCTGTACGTTTTTCTTAAGTGTGCTTTGAAGTCAAATTTCTCATTCAGATAATAGCTGGCCTCCACTCCAAAACCAGCATTCACATTGGTAGCAAAGAGTTCACCATAGAAAGGCTGAAACCCTACAAAAAGTTTATTGACTGAATATGGTTCGTCATACAACTCCTCGTAAGTAACAGCGGTCTTGTCTTTGCGGTCTTGGGCAAACGTCAGTTGAAACCCAAGCAGTACGCAACCCATCCATAAAAAAATTCTTGCTTTCATGTTAGCCAATTCAAATCCAAAGTTAGTAAAAAGCAGGTGATTTAGGGGTATCGCAAATGCTTTCGCCTATTCGAAAAGGGAGAACTGTTTTTGAACCCATATTGGGAAATTAATAAAAGAAACCTCAGCTTCAGGCTGTGATGTTTTAAGATGGGAAAATCAATCTGTTTCATCCATAGAGGTCATTTGACCACCCTTAAAGAAAATAAAGGGGACATGCTGGTTATCGCGAGCCTCATGAAAATTGAATCCTTGATACAAATACCCTTCTATATTTTCTTCTCCGTTAATTCCCTGCTGAAAATAAACACCATTTCGGCTAAGCGAACGACCTACGAAAAGCATAAATTCAAAACCAACCTTAGCGTAGCTGAAATAATCTTGTGAAAATGTACCATGCTTGCGAATAAATTTCCTTCTAAAATCAAGGTAGTTGCGATTGTTAAGTGGCGTGAAATTAGGAGCCGCGAGTAAAATGTGAAGCCGCTCAAATTTTTCATAGTTGACATCATCACTAAGCCAATTTTCTGAACCAATAATTATAGTGGAATCACTCCTGGTTTCTACACTGCTGATCACCTTAGTATAAATGAGGGGGTTATCAGACGCTACGAAAATACTTCCTATGCTATCCTTCTTTAAAGTGAATTGAATGGCATTTTTAAACTCATCCCGCTCAGTGGCCGTGGTGAGGGTGGTAATAATCCGGGCCGAAGTTTCATTATTTAACTCTTCGGCCAAAACTATTTTCATGCCCAATTCAGTCGCACGCTTCATAAAATTAAAAGCCATCACCGAATCTTTAGGGCTCTCACCAAAATAAACAATGCAGTTTTTATTTTTGATTCTGGCTGTGGCTACCTCAGCGCATTTTATACCGATTGTTTCGTAGCTGGGTTGAAATAACAACGCGAAAGGATTCTCTCCAAGAAAATCGGAGTTATTGGAAACAGGGTTGATGACATTGATCTTATTATTAATCGAAAAATCCTGAACTTGTTTTGATTCGTCCTGGGAAAGAGGCCCCACAATCAAATCGGTGGATTTCAATTCATCACTTTCCAAAAGTTTTTTTAAAATGTCAGGATTACGCTCTGTATCATAGGCTAACAGATCAATATTAATTCCTTGTGCTTTCAAAGTATCCAACGCCAGCTTCATGCCTTCATATAGATCCAGTGTAAACTGACTTTTCTTCTTTTTAGGAGTTGGCTCCAAAGTGCTTGTCAGAAAAGGGAAAAGCAAAGAAACCCTGTAGCGATCTTTTTTAATGGACACGGGAATTAAACTTGAACTAAATTCATCGCGCGGGAAATTAAATTTAGAGATCACTTCATTTAAAAGCTGCAGGTCTTGCTGCAAAAAGGGTTGCAGAGAAATGGCCGAAGCCAACGCATGACCTACTTCTTCATCCTGAGGATGTTCTTCCAACATCATGCTCAGTGTTTCCACATCCGTGATCGCACCAAGGTAATTCCGCTTCATTGCTTTCAAGTCCTGCTCAAAAGAGGCACTCCTGATTTTATCTAGAATTATTAACGCTTGAAAATACTCACGTTGCACAAAGTAAATTTTAGCAAGCCAAAAGTTGATTTCATCTTGCTGATCCGATTCAGGATAGAGCCGTTTGATCAACAAAAGCATCTCCCTTGCTACGGTAGGATAACCTTGTTTTTCCGCTGAGATTGCGTAATAGAAAGAGGCGTATTCGGTATAAGGATTATTCTTATCATAGGGGATCAGAGACTTGAAAGCTTCCATCGCCAGATTATAGCTACCGGCATCAAAAAGTTCTTTAGCATGATTATATTGACGTGTAAAATCCTGCGCGTTCACAAGCACCGGAATAAAAAATAGAGTCAATATATACAGATACTTTTTCAAATTACTTTTAAGTATTGGGACTTTGGCATTAGGGCTTAGGTATTGAAACTTTGAACTTCAAACCAGAAACTTATGACTTATTTACTCCCACTCAATTGTTGCAGGAGGTTTGGAACTGATATCATATACAATTCTATTAACACCTTTTACTTTATTTATAATATCGGATGAAACCTCGCTTAAGAATTCATGTGGCAAGTGCGCCCAGTCGGCCGTCATGCCATCAACACTTATAACAGCCCGCAGCGCTGCCACCTGCTCATACGTGCGTTCATCACCCATAACTCCTACTGAGTAGACGGGCAGAAGCATTGCCCCAGCCTGCCAAACTTTTTCATACAATTCATGTTTGCGCAATCCATTGATAAAAATGCTATCTACCTCTTGCAAAATCCGTACCTTTTCTGCTGTGATTTCCCCTAAGATACGAATTCCTAATCCGGGGCCGGGGAATGGATGCCTTCCTAAGATGGAAGGATCGATGCCCAATGTTTTCCCCACTAGCCTCACCTCATCCTTAAACAAAGTATTGAGTGGCTCCACCACCTTCAACTTCATTGTATCTGGCAAGCCGCCAACATTATGATGCGATTTAATAGTAGCGGATGGGCCGTTCACGGAAACGGATTCTATTACATCCGGATAGATGGTTCCCTGCCCCAGCCATTTCACGTTGCTAATCAAATGAGACTCTTCATCAAATACCTCAATAAAAGTTTTTCCAATCGCCTTGCGTTTTGCTTCGGGTTCAGAAAGCCCCTGAAGAGAGGAGTAGAATTTATTTTTTGAATCAACACCCTTAATATTCAGCCCCATGCCTTTGTAAGAAGTAAGCACCTGATCAAATTCATTTTTACGAAGCAATCCGTTATCGACAAAAATGCAATACAGGTTTTTTCCGATGGCCCTATGAATGAGCATAGCCGCCACAGTGGAATCCACACCACCCGATAAAGCCATGACTACCTTATCATTTCCCAGCTTTTGTTTTAGCCCATCAATGGTAGACTCAACAAATTGATCGGGAGTCCAGTCTTGAGCACAACCGCAAATGTGTACCACAAAATTTCGCAATAAATTTTTTCCTTCGGTTGTGTGTGTCACTTCTGGATGGAATTGGATTCCGTAAAGCGGCTCTCCTTTTAATTTAAAGGCAGCAATCTTTACCGATGAAGTACTTGCAATAATTTCAAATTTATCGGAGATAGAAGCAATGGTGTCAGCATGGGACATCCAGACTTGTGAGTCGAGGGAGATTTCTTTTAACAATTCATTATGATGGTCTACTGAGGTGAGTTTAGCCCGGCCATATTCCCTTATCTGCGAGGGCAAAACAGAGCCACCACTTTTGTGGGCGATAAGTTGAGCACCATAGCAAACACCCAAAACGGGTATTTTTCCAAATGCTGCAAGGTCTACATCAGGTGAACCGGCATCGCGAACGGAACAGGGACTTCCAGAAAGGATAATTCCTTTGATGCTGGAATTTAGAGACGGGATTTTGTTGAAGGGATGTATTTCGCAATACACATTTAACTCGCGCACCCTGCGGGCGATCAACTGAGTATATTGAGAACCGAAATCAAGAATTAGAATTTGATCTGCCATGCCTGCATGCCGGAGTGCGGCATTTCGGCACGCTGGCATGTGCAAAAATAACGCGATCTGGCCATAGAACAAGTTAGATCAAGGGAATATTGACTCTATTTCGGTGATCAGTAATCGGTAAGCAGTAATCGGTAAAAAATGACCCACTGATTACCGATCACAGGTTACCGATTACCACTTTAATCCTTCACCTCGTAACAATACTCTTTTAAATAGTCGCCCGCATCGTCATAGCCAAGGTAAAAGGCTTTGTTCAGGCAGCTACAGCCTGCATCAATCTTCTTTTTTTCAATTAGGGCTACACCTTTATAAAATAGAGCGGTTGGATTTTTAGGATCGAGGCGCAAGGCAAGGTTTAAGTATGTTAAAGCCAGATCATATTTACCTTCTTGTAAGCAGAAGGAGCCAGCATAAAAATAGGCAGGTAAGTAGGTAGCATCAAGTTCGATCGCCTTGTTAAGCGCTATCAATGCACTATCTGGATTGCTCAAATTGTAATGCGCTAAGCCCAGATAGGTTTCAATCTCCGGATCGGTTTGATTTTTTTTTATTTCAAGAATATCTTCTTTGGCTAACCGATAATCACCTTTGTCGAGATATAAAGTTGCCCTCCACTTGAGTAGTTCGGCATCACCAGGACGCATGCTGATCGCTTCTTCCAGATCAATCAATTGTCGGTCAATGTTTCCAAGTTCCCGATATACAAATGCCCTTAACAAATGGGCCTGTGGCGAACTGGGATAAGAAGGAATAAAAATATCAAGATCTTTTAGCGCGCTCTCAAACTCCCCCAAGCTGTAAAAGCAAACTGCTCTTTTATAAACTGCTCCATAAACCGATTGATCTTTCAGTTTAGATGCGTTGATGATCTTGGTGTATAACTTCAGCGCTCCTTTGTAGTCTTGTTTGTTTAGTAGTGTATCAGCCTCTACTTCCCAAACCTGCCATTTCGGATTTTGGCCTTGCGCAGAACAGTAACAAAAAATAGCAAATGCTATACATAGAAAAAATTTCCGCATCAAATCACAGGCTGATGTAAAACTAAATTATGGGCATCTCTTAAAAATATTGCCTTTGACCACCTCATCCCGGCCCGCCTCCCGAAGTCGTACGCCTGCCTGGCAGGGAGGGCAGGCAACCAGACTCGATCCTTCTCCATCCCGATAGCTATCGGGAAGAGAAGGTAAAAGAAGTTTTGCCTACTTTGGTGAGGAACGTTTCCGTTCGCCCTCATTTAAGTAAATTTTTCGTAGCCGAATGGACTTTGGAGTAACTTCCACATACTCATCGGCCTGAATGTATTCCAATGCTTCTTCCAACGTGTGTTTCAACGGAGGGGCTATTTTCATTTTTTCATCAGAACCTGATGCGCGCATGTTGGTAAGCTTCTTTGTCTTAGTAACGTTGATGACCAAGTCCCCGCTGCGGCTGTGTTCGCCTATTACCTGGCCTTCATAAACAGATTCGCCCGGATTAATAAAAAACTTTCCGCGGTCTTGCAGGTTGTGCAAGCTGTATGGAATCGCTTCACCCATTTCCATCACAATCAACGATCCATTGATACGTCCTGGTATTTCACCTTTGTAAGGTTGATACTCTTTAAAGCGATGTGTTACTACTGCTTCACCAGCAGTTACGTTCAGTAGATAATTCCGCAATCCCATAATCCCTCTTGAAGGAATCATGAACTTCAAAATCATACGGTCACCCTTCGGCTCCATATTCAACATTTCACCTTTGCGCATCGAAACAGTTTCGATGGCTTTACCCGCTACTATTTCGGGCAAGTCAATAGTCAGTTCTTCCATTGGCTCAGACTTAACGCCATCAATCTGACGGAAGATTACCTGAGGCTGTCCAATTTGAAGCTCATATCCTTCTCTGCGCATAGTTTCAATCAACACAGACAAGTGAAGCACACCACGGCCATAGACCATGAAGCTATCAGCCGAGCCTGTATCGCCTAACTTAAGCGCAAGGTTTTTTTCTAATTCTTTTTCCAAACGATCTTTGATGTGACGGGACGTAACAAGTTTTCCTTCCTTCGCATAGAACGGTGAGTTGTTAATCGTGAAGAGCATACTCATCGTTGGCTCATCAATTGAAATAGGCTTCAAGGCTTCTGGCTTTTCAGGATCGGCAACCGTATCACCAATTTCAAAACCTTCCAATCCTACCAATGCACAAATCTCACCTGCATTTACTACTTCTACTTTTTTCTTATCAAATCCTTCAAAGATGTAAACTTCTTTAATACGCGTCTTAATAATTTTACCATCGCGCTTCACTAACACAATCTGCTGACCAGGTTTTACAGTGCCGCGCTGCACGCGACCTATCGCCACACGACCAATATAAGAGGAGTACTCCAAAGAAGTGATCATCATTTGGGTAAGGCCTACATCTACTTTTGGTACAGGAATGTATTCAATCACACCTTCAATTAGTGCCGAAATATCAGTTGTTGGTACTTTCCAATCCGAACTCATCCAACCTTGTTTGGCAGAACCATAGAAAGAAGGGAAATTCAATTGCTCTTCTGTTGCATCCAATGAGTACATCAGTTCAAAAACTGCTTCGTGTACTTCATCTGGCGTGCAGTTTTTCTTATCTACTTTATTAATTACCACAATAGGTTTAAGACCTAGTTGCAATGCTTTCTGCAATACGAAACGAGTTTGAGGCATGGGGCCTTCGAAGGCATCTACTAGTAGAAGACAACCGTCTGCCATGTTAAGAACGCGCTCTACTTCACCTCCAAAATCGCTGTGGCCTGGGGTATCAATGATGTTGATTTTATAGTCTTTGTAACGAACGGCTACGTTTTTGGCCAAAATAGTAATCCCGCGCTCGCGCTCCAGATCATTACTATCCATAATCAATTCACCTGGGTGCTCGTGATCTTTAAATAGGTGGCCTGCATGTAAAAGCTTGTCTACCAGGGTAGTTTTGCCGTGGTCAACGTGTGCGATAATCGCGATGTTTCTGATCTTTTCAACCTCCATAATAAACTATCCTTGAATTTGAGGCCGCAAAGATAAGCTAATTATCAATTAATAGGTAAGGAGAATTAAATTAAGCGACTGATACGGTGCCGTTTGGGGGGTTGTTTCCTTTCTTGAGCATGGATTAAAGTTTATCTTGGTTCAAAATATCTAGCCAAATTATCTTTTGATTAAGAAAATAGTAACATCGGTATTAATTGCAATGATAAAAATAGGCTCAATTTGTTGTTGGTTAATCGGTTTAGGCATTTCTGCCTTTTGTCAGGAAGCCACCCAAGATACTACTTTCGTCAAGAGCATTACAGCTACCCCATCGGCAACCTCCATATCAACTCTTCAAGACAACCATTTTAATAAGGGAGTAACCCATTCACCTTATCAACTATTAAATGGTCGACTGACAGGGCTCGGAATGTCATCGCTTGGCAATGATCCAAATGGAGAATTTCAACTTCGCGTCAGAGGTTTATCGACACTTCAAAATGAAACTCGCCCGCTATTAGTGGTAGATGGATTTATTACTAACAATTTTCTAATTGTTGATCCCAGCGATATCGCGCAAATTTCATTGCTTAAAGATGCTGCTGCAACATCTATCTACGGAGTTCAGGGAGCTAATGGGGTCATCTTGATCTCTACAAAAAACGGAAAGGATCAAGTTCCCTCAATTTCATTCAATACTATGATGGGTCTTGAGCAGCCCATCAGCAGAATCCAACCTGCATCAGCTATGGAATTCAAACGACAACCAGGCAGTACAGATTTGGGCAGTAGTACTGATTGGCTTGATCTTATTACCCGGAATGGAATTTCAACTATTAATAACCTGGCTATTTCAGGAGGATCAAAATCGTTTTCAATAACTGCCTCGGTCAATCATAGAAAGGGCAGTGGAACATTAATTGGAACTGGCTTCTCACAACTAAATTCACGACTCAATATTCAACAGAAGGCCATGAATGACAAACTTCATGTTCAGTTGACAGTCGCCACTACTTCCAGAAAATCAGATTATGGTTTTCGCGAGGCGATCAAATACGCCTTCACTGCCAACCCTACCATGTCTGTCTTCGATCCAGCATCAACATTGCATGGCGGTTACAGTCAAAATTTTAAGTTTGATAATTTTAATCCACTGGCCATCATCAAACAAAATACAAACACAGGAAACGAACAAACATCGTCCATCGGGATTAATAGCGATTA
>JANOLM010000178.1:0-4053 GCA_031419815.1 Bacteroidia bacterium | reverse complement strand
TATACTGCCGTTTCGGCTTTCTGCTTATACACTTGCATTTTTGCATTACGCAAAACTTTTGGAGTAGCCACCTACGAGAACATGAGTGTGTGGGGCGTAGATTTTAAAGTGTGGATGGTGATCTTTCAGGTACTAGGCTATATGCTTTCAAAATTCATTGGAATAAAAGTTGTTTCGGAACTTGGTGCACATGCAAGATTGAAAGGAATTTTACTCATGGTGAGTATCGCCAGCATCTCGTGGCTATTCTTTGCCATCACACCCATGCCTTACAATCTTATTTTTCTTTTCTTAAATGGCTTGCCTCTTGGGATGGTATGGGGAATGGTATTCGGTTATCTGGAAGGAAGAAAATTTACAGAAGTGTTAGGAGCCAGCCTATCGGTGAGTTTTATTTTTTCCGCAGGTTTCGCAAAAACAGTTGGCGGCTACATCATGCTCGATTGGGGAACTTCAGAATTTTGGATGCCGTTTGTTTCAGCTTGCTTATTCTTTCCCCCACTTACTCTTTTTCTGTGGATGTTAAACAAAATACCTCCACCCACTGCTGAAGACGAGGCTTTACGAACAAAGCGCAGACCTATGACAGGTCAGGAGCGCATGAAATACACCCTAACCTTTGCGCCAGGTTTGGTCCTTCTTATTCTCACGTACATGCTACTTACCGCTTTTCGGGATTTCCGTGATAACTTTTCTGCAGAAATCTGGAAATCCCTAAACTATGGCGGCAAGCCGGGGATATTCACCTACACTGAATCAATTGTTACCATTGTTGTGCTAATTGTTATTGGCAGCCTGATGGTGATCAAAAATAATTTTAAGGCAATGGTGATCAATCATATCATTGTGTTTCTTGGGATGGTAACGGTTGGATTAAGCACACTTGCCTTTGAAAAAGCACTGATCAGCGCCCCCACTTGGATGATTTTGGTGGGGATGGGTTTGTATTTCGGTTATATCCAATTCAATAGCATTTTTTTTGACCGCTTGATCGCCACCTTCAAATACGTAAGCACAGTCGGCTTTCTAATTTACCTTGCCGATTCCTTCGGCTATCTGGGAAGCGTTGGTGTCTTACTCTTTAAAGAATTTGGAAACACACAATTAAGTTGGCTCGAATTTTTCATGTCATCAGGATATATTTTGTCGGTGGCCGGGTCGGCACTTATATCCGCCTCACTCGTTTACTTTATTCTAAAATATAAAAGCTGGACTACAACTTGATACCCGATGCTAGATATCCAGAATCTTGAATCCAGAATCCCGGAATCTAGAATCTAATTTAGCTAACTTGCACCAGCAAAAAATCTTCATGCAAAAACTCGGTTTATTCCAAGGCCTACAGCAAAAGCTCTCTCCGCAGCAGATACAATTTATTAAGCTGCTACAGGTGCCTACGGCCGAACTGGAAAATCGCATTGAAGAAGAACTTGAATTGAACCCGACTCTGGAGGAAGGTTCCCCTGAAGAGTCATCCCAAGACGATAATACTCCAGACGAAGAACCTACAGCCGAGGAACCCACTCAGGATGAAGATAGTGCCACCACCAAAGATGATGAGATTGACATTAAAGACTATCTCCGCGATGATGATTACAGCAGCTATAAAACCCATACGGATGATGAAGAGGATGAAGATGACCGAGAAATGCCCGTTCCAACGGCTACATCACTGCATGAAACACTAATGACCCAACTCGGGTTTTTGGGGTTGGACGACAGCCACTATATAATTGGAAAGCAGCTTATTGGAAGTATTGAAGGGGATGGATACATCCGGAGAGATTTGGAATCCATCGTGAATGATCTTGCCTTTTCTCAAACCGTGGAGACTAATCTGCAAGAAGTTGATGGGGTTTTGAAGATGATCCAAAATTTTGATCCGGCTGGCATTGCAGCACGCAACCTTCAGGAATGTCTTCTGCTTCAACTTGAACGGATGGACGATGGACAGGATGTGGATGTGATTGTAGCCAAGCGCGTTATAAAGGAGTGTTATGATGAATTCACTAAAAAACACTACGCGAAAATTTTAAAGAAACTGGATCTTGATGATGAAGATTATATCAAGGATGCCATCGAGCTGATTGTACGGCTCAATCCCAAACCGGGTGGAGAAGTGAGTTCAGGCATGGTAAAAAATCAATATGTAATCCCTGATTTCATACTCACCAACAACAATGGAAAACTAGACCTCGCGCTTAATTCACGAAATGCACCAGAGCTCAGAATAAGCCGGTCTTATTCCGAAATGTTTAAAGCCTATGACAAAGGCGATAAAAAAGATAAGAAGCTGAAAGAGGCTGTCACATTTGTCAAACAAAAGTTGGATGCAGCCAAGTGGTTTATCGATGCCATCAAACAGCGCCAGCAGACTTTGCTGAGAACCATGCGTGCGATTGTGGACTTTCAATTCGAATATTTTTTAGAAGGCGATGAGACCAAACTCAGACCCATGATTTTAAAGAATATTGCCGAGATGATCAATATGGATATCTCTACGGTGAGTCGTGTAGCCAGCAGCAAAACAGTGCAAACAGATTTTGGGGTTTTCCCTCTAAAGTATTTTTTTTCAGAAGGCATTGCAACCGATTCGGGTGAAGAAGTAAGTAGCCGCGAAGTGAAGCAAATCATTAAAGATTTAATCGAAGCAGAAGGCAAAAGCAAGCCTTTATCCGATGACAAACTGGAAGATCTTCTCAATCAAAAAGGGTATAATATTGCCAGGCGCACAGTAGCCAAATATCGTGAGCAACTAAATATTCCAGTGGCCCGGCTTAGAAAAGAGTTATAAAGTGAAGGGATTCGCTAAGTTTATTTCCATTGTGTTTCATCCCTTGCTGATGAGTACCTATCTCTTCGTAATACTATCTCTCTTTCTTCCAATAATTTTACAGCCCTTAAGACCTTCACTTGGCTTTATCGGAGTCATTTTTTTAATGACATTTATTCTTCCTGCCATTAATTTTATTTTTTTTAAAGTTACAGGTACCGTTGACAATCTGGCAATGCCCGATCGCAAACAAAGAACTATACCTTTCCTTTTTATTTCAATTCTCTATTGCGCGGTAACAATTCTATTTTACTGGAAAGTGAATGTAGCCAATGTAACAAGTCTGTTAATGATCATTAGCGCTATGGTTGTAAGTTCGGCATGTATTACACTTTTTTATAAAGTCAGCATACACAGCGCTGCCATTTGGGGAATAGTGGGGATATTATTGCCTCTAAACAAAATCTCCAACGGTGTTCTTTTGATTCCCACGGTGATCATCATTGTTTTTGCCGGGCTGGTAATGTCTTCGCGATTAATGCTGAATGCACATACGCCCCGTGAAGTTTTGTCTGGCAGCCTCCTGGGGTTTGGACTTGGATTTGTAGGGGTTGTTATGTTGTTTTAAAATCCAATGGTGTTTGTTATGCCGCTATCTTATCTGGAATTTTGTAAATTTACATCTCAGCTTCAGCGATTTTGGCTTTCTTGTCCATAGTTATATCTCAAAATTTTAATAACTTTATTTATGCCTAATTTTTCCCCTCAACAGATAAAAGAAATCAATATTATAATCGAGCAAATAGAGAAATCTATAAAGCCTAATTGTGAAATTGGAGCAAGAGAAAAACTTATTTTGAATAATTTATTGACAGTAAATAACATTGATAAGACTCCCGTTTTTTTTAAATGTAAAAGAGAATACTCCGATACAATCGTTTCGCATTTTCTCAAGGCGAAAGGTTTAACCAGGAATAGATTCAGTAGCAATTCGCAATCTTTTATTTTCCTTCTCAATTGAGATCTTTCTTATATCCCAATTCCTCTTCCAACCTTTAATAAAGAATTCTACTTCACGGCTTGGCAAGCCACATAATAATCCTTTTTATCTAAATATTCCACGTGAGACAATAACAGCGTATTGCCTATATTGTATTTATGGCATCTCTAAAAACCTTGCCTTTGACCACCTCATCCTCAATCCTTCTACCAATGAACTCAGTGTCACCTCACCCCCACCCTCTCCGAAACGGCTACCTTTAGGACACATGTTTTGATAG
>JANOLM010000177.1:0-8868 GCA_031419815.1 Bacteroidia bacterium | reverse complement strand
GGCTTTATAAATATGCAGCGCACACTCTTCTGCTGACATCATAGTATGTTCTTCTCTCGGAGATTCCCCCTGCACGCTACCATCTTTTGTCAATGCGCGTTTGCGAATGTTGGTAGCGGTAAAACCAGGGCAAGCCGTAAGCACATGCACACCTTTATTTAAAACCTCAGCACGCAAGGCTTCTAAAAATCCGTTAAGAGCAAATTTAGAGGCAGAGTATCCTGTGCGTGCCGGCAATCCGCGATACCCTGCGATAGAAGAAATTCCTACAATTGAACCTTTTGATTTAATAATTTCCGGAAGGCAATACTTAGTTGCATAGACCATCCCAAAAAAATTAATGTCCATTATTTTACGGATAACCTCAAGGTCTAGCTCCTCAAAAAGTGCACGCATTCCTATGCCTGCGTTATTAATAAGAACATCTATTTTTCCGAAAAGTCTAAGGCCTTCAAGGGCCATCTTTTTATTGTCTTCCTCGATGCTCACATCAGCCTGAAGACCATGAACAGTTATCCCTTTTTTCGATAATTCCCTAACCGCATCATCTAATTCATCTTTGTTTCTGCCGGTGATTAATACTTGAGAGCCGTTCAAGCCAAAGACTTCAGCCAAAGCTTTGCCAATGCCCGATGAGCCGCCTGTTATAATGACCACCTTATCTTTCATGCCTCTTGAAGGAAAGCAAAAGTAATGAAATGTGGGAGATGTCAACAGCAAAAAAAATAATACCCATGCTTAAACAAATCAGTTATTGTGGGGTTTTATGATTTTTATCCAATAGAAGATGTTGTCATCTTTTGTTCTTTTATTCTACGAAAGCATCTGAGCAATGTCTTCGCGCGTCAGTTGTTTCATTATACTTTCTTCCGTACTGATCAGGTCAGTGCTGAGTTTAAGTTTGCGTTGCTGAAGTTGAAGAATTTTTTCCTCCACAGTATTTCGCGTGATAAACTTGTAGGTAAACACTTTTTTCTTTTGGCCAATTCGGTGAGCGCGGTCAACGGCTTGCGCCTCAACGGCAGGGTTCCACCACGGATCGAGAATGAAAACATAATCAGCTTCTGTAAGGTTGAGACCAAGCCCCCCCGCCTTAATGGATATCAGGAATACTTTTAAGTTAGGTTCATTGTTGAACTTTTCCACTTGGTCCCTGCGATCGGTGGTCGATCCGTCCAGGTAGGCAAACGGTATTTTCTTGTCATTGAGAAATTCTTTGACAATTTCAAGGTGTTTTACAAACTGGCTAAATACTAAAAGTTTGTGTCCTTCTAACAAAGCATTTTCCAGCATATGCGAAAGATCTTCCATTTTTCCAGAGCTACCTGTATAGGCAGAATCGACCATACGTGGGTGATTGGATAATTGGCGCAACTTAGTCAGGCCTTCCAAAATCATGAAGCGTGTATTATTAATACCGTCTTTGTCAATCTGATCAAGAATTTTATGTCGGAAGTAAGACTTAGCCTCCTCATATTTTTCCTCTTGTTCGGCAGTCATATTGGTATAATGGATGTTCTCCACTTTCTCAGGAAGATCAGTGGCCACTTGAGATTTCAATCTTCTTAACACAAAAGGCTTTATGATAGAGTTTAGCTTTTTGCCTTTCGCTTCGTCCCCTCTTTTTTCAATCGGGATCTGATATTCATTTTTGAAAAAAGTTTGGCCACCTAGAAGCCCCGGATTTATAAAGGTCATCTGTGACCATAAATCAAGTGTGGAGTTTTCTAATGGCGTTCCTGTAAGGGTGAGTTTATGTCGCGACCTTAATTGCAAAACAGCTTTCGCAATGTTTGACGAGGGGTTCTTTATCACCTGAGATTCATCCAAAATAATGTAGTTGAAAAAGAATTTTTGAAGCGACTCTATGTCCAGCCGAGTGATGCCATAGGACGTAATGACAACATCGTACTTCTCGAACCGTGCGATATCTTTGTTGCGAAGTGTGCCGGTGTAATTAAGAATTTTAAGTTGAGGTGTAAACTTTGCCGCCTCCATCTCCCAATTGTAGGTGAGGGAAGTAGGCATTACCAACAGCGATGTTCCGGAGCCATCTTTTTCTTTTTCTGATTGTAGAAGGGTTAATGTTTGCACGGTCTTTCCAAGACCCATGTCATCGGCCAAGCAGCCACCCAGGTGAAATTCGTTGAGGAAACGGAGCCAGTTATATCCCGCTTTTTGATACGGCCTTAACTTTCCAGAAAAGCCTCCTGGCAATGGATAATCTTTAATTCCGGTGAAGGCCTCCAGGTGACGCAGTTTATCACTCATGTGTACCTTTGCCAAATTATTTTCCTGCAATTCTTTCAGGAGGTTGAGGTGATACTTTTTTAACACTGGCTTTTCGTGATTGCCATGTGTTTCGCTCATCGCAAAAAGATCTCCATACCTGATTAACCAGGCTTCGGGAATGATAGCGATCTCTCCGTTTGGTAACTTAAACTCTACCTTTTTTTTCAGAATGAGCTTGCGCAACTCTTTGAACGAAATTTCATATTCACCGAAGCGAATACGGGCATGAATATCAAACCAGTCTATGTTTTCTTTTACTTCCAGTTCTATCACTGCCTTGCCCACAAAATATTTCTTATCTCGGTTGTCGGGCTGGCTTACTTCAAAGCCGAGGTTTAGCAGGTTAACCCGATTTTCATTCAGCCATGAAAATGCGTGGGCTTTTTCAACTGCTGTGCGAAACCCTTTTAGGGGGAGCCCAAGCTTAATCAAGGTTTGCGCAAATTTCTTCTCTGCGTCAATATTTCGTTTCACCCGGTGAAAAGTGTAATCGTTATCTTTTTTCTCTACCGTTACGCTTACAGCCCCAAAGGCGTCTCCGCGAAAGCGATGTTTACCGTATTTAAAAGAAAGGTCAAACACAATTTTTCCGGCTTCATCTGTGGCGACCGGCTCATTTGCAGATTCAAAAAGCGAAGGGACATCCTTGGTGATGGCTTGTGCCAATTCACTTATAGTGAGCAGGGGATGCGGCTCATAGTTGTTCTTATTGATTTCAAAACCTTGCACTTCAATGTCATCAAAGGAAGCAATGAGCGGAGCAACGAAACGATTATAGTAAGTCTCTTCAAGATTTTTTGGGATGACAACAAATTTTTTGCCCAGGAAAGGAAGTAGTTTTTTTCCGTCAACTGGTTTGTCAAAGCCATACAGTTTTCCATCCAAAACCATCCAGGCAGGATTTTTGCAAACGAGATATGCAGTAGGACTTGGGATGTCTAATTTCTTTCCCTCAAAAGAAATGGTGGGGTAGTAGTTTGTGTTCTCCTCGCTTCTACGAAAATGGAATTGTATGCTGGCTCGTTTTTCTACTACCTCTAATTTTTTTTGCGTAGGCTCACCATCGTTGCCCATTTCATAGAGCATCTTGCCTTTCATTTTTTCCAGGGTCTCTGCCCGTAGTTTCTCAAGGTAATGTTCAATCTGATCTTGCACCAATTCATTTCCTTTCTGCTTGTCATATGTTTTGGCAAAAAACTCGCTTGGCTTCATGATCTTAGCAGAGAAAGTTTTAAGCACCATATCCTGGTTCATCTTGTCCATGAGATCGATCAGCTCATAGTCGCGCGTGTCCAGGCCTTTTGCAAACTCACGCGCATTTTTTGAAGAGATGTTTTGATGTTGGTAGGTGAGCCTGCCTTTTTCGTCCAAATGAACGATATACGATTCAAAAATATAGCCCAGGTACTCGTGTTGGTACAGCGAATATATGATTTGAAACGGCTGTGCTGCCGAAACTTTCATAGCGTTTAACCTTGTTCTTAACCGAAATTAGACCTCTACTTTGGACAAAAGAGGCCGGATTAATGATGATTGGCCTGATTTTGGACTAAGCAGTCTCGAAAAATAGGAAATTAAACGCAACAAAATCGTGCAATTTTGCAATGGAACATACATCACAGGGCTAGGTCTTCAATTGGAAGGCAGGATTGAAGCTTTGAGCCGTATGATCAGATAGCTTTTACGGGGGTAAACTCACCCTAAATCTTTCGTTGAATATGACTTTGACGCCAGTGAAGCAGGATGTATCGAAACGATGATCGTCACAACAACAATAACAATACCGGTATAGATAAAATCAAGTACCCGCATCTCCACTGGATAGTTTTGGATCACTGCACTTTCCATACCCATTGAAACCAGACCATAATGATCTTGAAGCCAGCAGATTCCGCCTCCTAAAACAAGTCCAAGCGTGGCTCCAATGCCTGAGATCAATGCGCCTTCGGCAAGAAAAATATTTCGGATCAAATTTCGGTCGGCTCCAATGGCCGAAAGAATGGTGATGTCTTTCTTTTTGTCTATGGCTAACATCATGAGCGAAAAGAAAATATTGATGGAGCCAACTAAAAGTAATAAAGACAGAGCCAGAAAAGTGAATAGCTTCTCAAGTTTAAATAAACGATACAAATCTTTATGCTGCTCTTTGTTAGTGAGAACATTGAAACCATCGCCAAGCACTTTTTTTATTTCGCGCTGAACACTGTTTATATTGGAACTTTGAGATGTCTTTACTTCAAGAAAGGTGCGTTTATTTTCGTAGTTCAAAAGGTCTTGCACAAAATCAAGGGGCATAAAAATGTAATTGTCATTAAAGTTTTTTTCAATTGAAAACACGCCTCCAGGGCGAATACTTTTTCGGGAATATAGTTGGGAAGGATCAATGGAAGCGGAAGCTTTTATATTTTTGATGTAATAGACTTGAAGGGTATACATATCGTCTTCTGGTGCAATTGATAATGTATAGCGCACACCACTGCCTACTATGGCAAAGGGAATATCTTTTTCGCGCAACTTCAAGTCACCACCTACCATATAGCCTTCCAATCGCTTTTGATCAATAAAGTTATCACTCACACCGCGAATTGTAGCTACCATATCCGCATCGCGGTAACGAACATATGCAAAGTCTTCTATTACTTCCGATACGATTTCCACTCCTTGAACATTCTTGATTTTGTTCAAGAAATTTTCGTCTACTCCAAATGATTTTCCTTTCACCAATTCGATTTTAAGTTGGGGATCAAATGAGTTATAGAGTGATCCGAGTAAATCTTCCAAGCCATTGAAGACCGAAAGAACAATGATTAGTGCCGCAGTAGAAAAAGCAACGCCTACTAAAGAAAGAATGGAGATAACATTGATGAAATTTTTCTTTCCATTTGAAAGAAAGTAACGTTTTGCGATAAAGAGTGAGAGATTCAAAGCAGGTTAGTCGTTATCGTTCGAATGGGGTTACCTCATTTTTAAGGGTTCTCCAATTAAGGTAACAAGTGATAATGTGTGGATTGATTGAAAATCAAGCATTCCAAGGTTGACAACTTTCAATTTACTCTTTTGGGATATTCAAGTTTTTAATAAGGTCTTCCATTCGCTCTGCACTTTGTTCAACTTCGTCAATAAAGAAGACGAGCTGAGGCACAATGCGAGCCTGGTTGCGAATTTTGTCGCCCAACGCCTTTCTTATTTCTGGTTTGTGTGTGTTCAGTTTGTCCAGCACAACGGCTTTGTCTTTTGCCAGCGTCATGCTCACATAAACTTTTGCCACACTCAGGTCGGGGCTCATTTTAACTTCCATAATTGTGATAAAGGTATTGCCAATGATACCCCGCTTATCGCGCTGGAAAATATCGCTGAGTTCTTTTTGAATCAGCTTTGCATATTTTTGTTGTCGCACCGTTCCGCTCATGGTGTAAAGATAATCAAAGTCCATAGTCCGCAGTCCACAGTACGCGGTATATTGTAGGCCTTAGCAATTCGCGCTCTATTGGCACAGCCGGTAAGGATTTTTTATGGACTTTTTTGATTTATTTGCAGGCCTAACCAAATACTGTGTTGCTTCGCTTCTTTCGTATTAATGATCCATACCGGCTGATTGGCCTGTTGGTCATACTTATTTTACTCTCGCTGCCATTTTTTATTGATCCCGTAACGGTAACCCTTTCAGAACTGAGAAGTTTTGTGATTGGTGAAGCGGTGAGCAGTGGAAAGTTAATGTACATTCAGATCTATGACTCAACTGCACCCCTGGCCTCAGCTATTTTTGGGGTGGCAGATTGGATTTTTGGAAGATCTCTGGCGGGGCGCCATTCGCTTTCGTTACTCCTCATTTTTTTTCAGGCCTCCTTTTTTGCAATTGTTTTGATTGTAAACAAAGCTTACAACGACAGTACCTATTTACCCGCACTCATCTTTGGATTATTATGCTTTCTTTCTTTTGACTTCATCTCTTTTTCACCAGATCTTCTTGCCTCAACTTTTTTATTGTTAGCGCTAAATAATCTTTTTAAGGAGATTGAATTTCGAATTCAGCAGGATGAAACCATTCTTAACCTGGGTGTTTACCTGGGCCTGGCAACACTGATCATCTTTTCGTATGCCATTTTTCTGGTTGCCGCACTTTTTATATTGATTGTGTTTACGCGAATTAATTTGCGAAAAGCCCTTTTACTCCTCTTTGGATTTGCATTGCCACACGCGATGTTGATCACGCTTTATTTCTATTGGGGTCACACCGCTCAGTTGTGGCAAAATTATTACTTGCCTAACCTTGTATTTAGCACGACCTGGCTGGTTTCCATGAAGGATATTTTAATGTTGGGCGTTGTACCGATTATCTATTTTGTCTCCTCCTTATTCATGCTCAACCGCGAGGCACACTTTACAAAATATCAATCGCAGTTGTTTCAAGTTATGTTTCTATGGTTGCTTGTGGCGGTAATACATGTCTTTATTGCCCGCGAGCTTTCTCCACAGAGTTTTATCATTTTCATTCCTACGTTGTCTTATCTGGTGAGTCACTATTTATTACTCATACGCAGAAAGTGGATTGCAGAAATGATGCTATGGCTTTTTCTGATAAGTTTAATTAGCATGAATTTATTGACGCGCTATGATCGGTTAAAACTCGTAAGCTTCAAGGCTATGTTTCCCACAGTTTCAAAGTATGGGAAAACATTAAAAAATAAGCGGGTCATGGTGCTGTGCGATGACTTTGGCATTTACAATCAAAATAGATTAGCCGGATACTTTCCTGAGTGGCGGCAATCAGAAGATATTTTTGAGGGGACAGATTACTATGAAAACATCTTGTTGATAGATGATGCATTTCAAACGGATCCGCCTGAAATAATTGTTGATCCAAAAGATTTTATGCAGAAAATCTTTGAGCGTATTCCCAAGATAAAAGCTATGTATAAAAGAGAAGGGGAATTGTATAGAAAGATTAACAACTAATTTTGTTTACCCTACGGTCGTGCCGTCCTCCTTCAAAGCTAGAGTGCAGAAACCGATCTAAAATCTTTTCAGCAAGTTCGGGACTTATGTAACGTGCAGGCAGACAAAGCACATTGGCATTGTTGTGCTGGCGCGCAAGACTTGCTAATTCTTCCGTCCAGCAAATGGCTGCCCGTACTCCTTGATGTTTATTGGCCGTAATGGCTACTCCGTTGGCGCTTCCGCAAATGAGGAGGCCAAGGTCACATTGTTTTTTTTCAACCGAGCTTGCTACGGGATGAGCAAAATCAGGATAATCGGCAGAGTCGGTAGTGTAGGTTCCAAAATCTTTTAGCTCATAGCTATTTTTCTCCAGCCATTTTTTTAAAAGCTCTTTATATTCAAACCCGGCATGGTCTGCTCCGATTGCAATTTTTTCCATCATGTACTTTGTTGATCGGCACGTAGTTCCGCTTCTTCTGCTTTTTGTTTGCGCCTTACGACTACACTGGAAATATAGATACTAATTTCAAACAGCATGTATAAAGGTAGTGAGATAACGGTTAAGCTAAAAGGGTCTCCGGATGGAGTGATAATGGCACCAAGCACTAGAATTACCACGATAGAGTGTTTGCGATATTTTCTCATGAGTTGTGGCGTTACAATACCCACTTTTGAAAGAAAATAAATGACCATAGGAAACTGGAACAAAAGACCGCAGCCTAAAATCAAACTGGCTAAGGTTGAAACATACGAGGTTATGTCAAACTCATTAACGATCATTGGGCTGATCGAATAAGTTGCTAAAAACCAAATAGTCATCGGGCTTAGGATATAATATCCAAAACCAACACCCAGCAGAAAAAGAAACGACACGGCAAACACAGCACCCTTGGAGAATTTTCGCTCTTTGGTTTGGAGGCCTGGCTTTACAAAACTCCATAGTTCCCACACTACATAAGGAAAGGACACAATCAGGCCAATAACAAACGCTGCCGTCAACGACATCATAAATTGACCCGTCATATTGCGGCTTTGGATCTTGAAGGGCAATTCAGTTACGCAAAGTTCTTCAAGCCCTGTAAGCTTGCCTAGTTCGCACATATACTTAAATGCTGGGAAATCTAACTTGGCAGGTGCAAATACGATGTTCTCAAAAATCCAGGGCACAAAAATGAAGGCAGCTATCATGCAAATAAAAACCACCGCCACCGCCCTCACCACGTGCCAGCGCAGTTCCTCGAGATGGTCGAGGAAAGCCATTTCTTTTTCTTCTGCCATTACTTTACTAAAATTATCTCTTCTCTTATCGTTAAATCCTTCTTCATTTTACTTTAGGGTAACTACTTCATCCAAAAATTTAAAATCTCAAATGTCGTTAAAACGTTTTTAAATCCTTTGTCCTTTAGGCCATCTCGCAGAGTTTTGTCACCTGTCCAGAGCTTTTCCTTCAATTATTTTGTAAGCGCAACAAAATCTATGTCGTCTAAATCTATGTCGTCAAGCAATTTCTCAGATTCTACCCAAAACTTCTGAGGAATTAATTCTTCATTAATGAAGGTGATCTTTGTTAGCAAGGCATAATAAGATTCTTCAAGTTGCGCTTCTGTCAGTTTGGATAATTTTCTAAGCTTGTCCCAG
>JANOLM010000176.1:0-2659 GCA_031419815.1 Bacteroidia bacterium | reverse complement strand
GCAGACTTACCCGCCATGTTCGGGCCCGTGATGATTAATATTTGCTGGGTCTCGTTATCGAGGTAGATGTCGTTGGGAACATACATTTCTCCAACAGGAAGTTGTCTTTCGATAACAGGATGTCGGCCTGCTTTAATAGCTAACCTTTTAGATTCGCTTATCTCAGGCATAGAATAGTTGTTGGCCTTTGCGGTAACGGCAAATGACATCAAGCAATCCAACATGGCAATTACGCGTGCATTTTGTTGAATCTGCGAAATGAAATCAGAAGTATGTTGAACCAATTCCAAAAAGATCCTTTGCTCAATTACCAAAAGTTTTTCTTCTGCATTCAGGATTTTTTCCTCGTAAACTTTTAACTCCTCAGTGATGTAACGCTCGGCATTGACCAACGTTTGCTTGCGTATCCAATCTGCAGGAACTTTGTCTTTGTTAGCATTGCTTACTTCCAGATAATAGCCAAACACTTTATTGTAAGAAATCTTTAATGAATTGATACTCGTTCTTTCTACCTCGCGTTTTTGAATTTGTAACAAGTAATCCTTTCCTGAAAAGGCAATGGCACGAAGTTCATCTAACTCAGCATTCACACCTTCTTTAATAATTCCGCCCTGGTGAATGAGCATGGGCGCATCTTCCTTCAACTCTTTATCAATTTTCTCTAACAGAAATTCACATTTGTGAAGTTGGTCTCCCAGCTTCTTCAACTCTGCTGAAGAGGATGCTTCTAATAGTTCTTTCACCGGAAGAATTGCCTTCAACGACCTCTTCAACTGCTGCAACTCACGAGGGTTGATACGCCCTACTGCCACTTTCGAAATCAGTCGTTCCAGGTCTGCGATTTGCCGAAATTGCTCCAGTATTTTTTCGGTTAACTCTTCTTGCGAATAAAACTGATCAACCACTTTCAACCGCTCTTCAATGCTCTGTTTTTCTTTCAACGGTAAGATCATCCACTTGCGCAGGTTGCGCGAGCCCATTGGCGTGACTGTCTGGTCAAGTATATGAAGCAACGGCACGCCCCCTTCGTTATGTGAACTTACAATTTCAAGATTGCGGATGGTGAACTTATCCAGCCACACATATTTATCTTCATCAATGCGTGAGATAGCAGCAATGTGATGAGTGTCTTTATGTTCAGTTGCTTCGAGGTAATGTAAGATGGCCCCTGAAGCAATGATGGCTTCATTCATGCCATCAATCCCAAAACCTTTCAATGAATTAGTCTTGAACTGCTGAATGAGTTTATCGTGGGCATAGTCAAAAGCATATACCCAATCATCTAATGTAAAGGTGGCATACTCTTCGCTAAACTGTGGATCAAATTTTTCACGCGCAGCTTTACTGTAAATAATTTCTGCCGGGCCAAAACTTTGAATCAATTTGTACACATAATTCTCCTGACCTTGCGCAGCATAAAACTCACCCGTGCTAATGTCGAGGAAGGCCAAGCCCAAACCATTCTTTGAAATATAGAGCGAGGCGAGAAAGTTATTCTGTTTTTTCTCCAGCACATTGTCATTGAAAGACACACCAGGGGTTACGAGCTCGGTCACTCCACGTTTTACAATTCCTTTTACAAATCGGGGATCTTCCAGTTGATCGCAAATCGCTACACGATGACCAGCCCGAACAAGCTTTGGCAAATAGGTGTCCAGAGCATGATGGGGAAAGCCCGCCAATGCAGTTTCAGAAACGGAGCCATTGCCTCGCTTGGTTAGCGTGATATCAAGAACCTTGCTGGCTCTTACGGCATCCTCACCAAAGGTTTCATAAAAATCGCCTACGCGAAATAGCAACAACGCGCCCGGATACTTTGCCTTGATGGCATTGTATTGCTTCATTAGTGGTGTTTCTGTCGAACCGGTTGCGGTGGCCATAAGCCGCAAAGATAAAAGGGATTCTGGATTCTGGTGAGTGGATTGTCACGCAAAGGCGCCAAGAACGCTAAGTTAAATTTAAATATGCCTCTGCGAACTTTGCGACTTTGCGTGAAAATGTATTACTTCTTCACCGCTACTATAATCCACATCTTATCCCCCTTGTCTGTGCGATCAACAAATGGATCTTGTTGTTTTATAATTGTAAACCCTGCTTTCTTTAAATCTTCTAATGCAAAGTTTATCCCCAGTTCATGCTTTCGTTCCTGAGCAACGCGCTCCAATGTTCTTCTCTCTTCGGCAATTGGCTCGCATACCACCAGGCGACCTCTAGGTTTTAAAGATGCTTTAATGTGCTGAAGAATTTCATCATGGTCATCCATTTCATGGTAAGTATCCACAATGATTACTGCGTCTAGATGTAATGGTAGGTTGGGATTATCATGATCCCCTTTGATAGCGCTGACATTTGTAATTTTTCTTTTCTCCTGATTTATTTTGAGTTTATCCAATTTACTTTGTTCCACATCTACTGCATATACTTTTCCTTTCTTGCCCACAACAGCGGAAAGTTTAAAAGTCATGTAACCTTCATGACAACCAATATCGGCTACCTGACCTCCGGGTTTGAGATTGAGTTGCCGGAGAAGTTCGTCTGCTTTTTGCCATTTGTCGCGAGCGATCCAGGCGCTTTCTGTGTAGACATTTTTCCATTGGTCTTGTGCGGAAAGATGAAATGAAATGCTCACCAGTAAGACCGCCCATTTTACTTGCGTTAT
>JANOLM010000175.1:0-7840 GCA_031419815.1 Bacteroidia bacterium | reverse complement strand
TAATCTGCAAAGTACGGCTGAGGCAGAGTTGACTGCCGACACAGCAGGGTTCAACGAACTGGCACAACTTTTAAAAGCCGATAAAAGTGAGACGATAAAATTAGGCGGCACGTTTTCAAGAACACCGGTAGCGTTTAAAGTCACCGCGTATTTCCATACAACTATTACCGCAGGAGTATTATAAGGGACTCCCTAAAAACCTTGCCTTTGACCACTTCAGTCAAAAGGAGTTTTTAGAAATGCCCATACTAAGCTTAATG
Source organism: Bacteroidia bacterium (assembly GCA_031419815.1). GTDB lineage: Bacteria > Bacteroidota > Bacteroidia > Cytophagales > Cyclobacteriaceae > ELB16-189. The sequence continues at coordinate 7,580 of JANOLM010000175.1, read as the reverse complement.
TTCCCGAAAAAAATGCCTGCCCCAAGTGGGCATTTTTTTTGATTCTAACTTTTTTGCAATTGGTTTAGAATCACCTCGGCATGAATTCGTGAATTTTCGATAAACCATTGGTGGTGCCATTCAATCAAAAGTATAGTTGGGTGCTAAGGCCTTGCCTGAATACAGTCAGTGTAAATGTTGATTTTTGTCATGTAGTGAAGCGGGCGACAAAGAATCGAAGTGGTCTTCTGGATGACAGAACATATCGAGGATATCCTCGCTACAAGGACCAATTCTTAAAAGGCTACTCGAAATCAGATGAATATCGCATTGATTATTTTTCCTTCCCCTTCTTAAACAACTCCGCCTGCTTCTTCAGCAAAAAATGATGAATAGCCTCTACATCCTCCACGGTAAGCGAATTACTGAAGTTGGCCATTCCGTTTTGCGATAAGATTCCTTTCAGCACGATGTCATTAAACACCATGTGTTTGGCAACTGTCATCTTGGATAAGTCCGGATGTTGCGACAGGTGACGATCTCCAAAAGCGCCATGACAGGTAAAGCAATAGAAATCGTACAGTGCAGCACCCTTCTCAATTAACGCATCTTTAATTTTTGTATCGGGAGGAGCGGGAGTTTCAATCTTTTTTTGTTTGGGAGGGAGAGGAGTTTCACCGCCACCCAGTTTGAAAGCGAGTATCCGGCCCTTGTTTTCATATTGAAAAAATGCAGCATCGGGCGGATAGCCACTGGTCTCGGCTCCGCCATAGGCAGCCATCACAGCAATATACTGTTCGCCATCGATACTGTAGGTTGTGGGTGCAGCCATTATTCCGGTGCCCGTAAAAATGGATTTCAACTTTTCTCCAGTCCTGGCATCGTGTACATTGAAGTATCCCGTGCGGGTTCCCTGGAATACTAAATCAGGTGTGGACATGGTGCCGCCATCTGGGCCGCCATCGGGAAATTTCCACACCGCTTGTTGTGTGATGGGATTGTAGGCCAATAGACTTTCCGATCGTAAAGTATCTTCGGCTGTATTAATTTGATCGGGAACATTCTTTCTGAACTTGTACATGTTGGCATAATCCAAATTGGTATTGTCCACATCGGGCAACCACTTATAGCCTTCAAAAGTTTTAAACACTTGAGGTACGGCACGCTCTGGAATGTAAACCAATCCCGTTGTTGGATTGAACGACATCGGTTGCCATACGTGCCCGCCTCCCAGAAAAGGAACCACGAGTTTTGGTTTGTCTTTATACCATTGGCCTTGCTCGGTTAACACAGGCCTGCCAGTTTTCAAATCAACATGACTGGCCCAGTTTACTTTGGTGTATTTCCCGGCTGAGATGAGTTCACCTGTTGCTCTATCCAGCACATAAAAGAATCCATTCTTGGGAGCTGTCATTAAAATCTTTCGTGCCTGCCTGCCGGAAAGGCAGGGCTTACACTCGATCTCAACATTGGCCAGCACTAAATTTTGTGTGGCGGTGTAATCCCAAATCTCTCCGGGCGTAGTCTGGTAATGCCAGACTAATTTTCCATTGTCGGGATTGATAGCAAGAATAGAAGCGAGAAATAAATTATCTCCACCCGTTGGACTCCTGAACCAAATGGGATAGGGCGATGCATTACCCGTGCCCACGTAAAGCAGATTTAATTCCGGATCGTAAGCCGATTCGCCCCACGATGTTCCGCCTCCTCCGCTCTGCCAGTGTGAGTTGGCGTCCCACGTTTTGGCAGCCATTTCCATCTCCGCGCTTTCATAACCTTTGGCAGGATCGCCTGGCACAATAAAGAAACGCCACTTTTGTTCTCCGGTTTTTAAATCATAGGCAGTAACATATCCGCGCACTCCGTATTCAGCACCGGAATTTCCAATCATCACAATACTGCCTGCCACTTGCGGTGGACTGGTGATCGTGTACGCAATAGCGCGATCTGTAAATGTGTCAACATGCCACAGCACTTTACCATCCTGTGCATTTAAGCAAACCAGAAAACCATCGAGCGTGCCCACGTAAACTTTTCCTTCCCACACAGCCACGCCTCTGTTCACCGCATCGCAACAAGCTCTTCGTCCGTAGCTCGCATCAACTTCGGGCTTGTAGGTCCAGCGTTCTTTTCCGGTCTTCCCATCCAAGGCATACACAGCGCCCCACGCACCCGATGTGTACATGATGCCGTCAACCACAATGGGTGTTGCTTCCAAACCTCTTGGTACATTGCCGATGTATGTGCTGGCGTCATACTCCCACGCATAGCCTAAATCTTTGACAGTTTTTTTATTGATTTGATTGAGGGGTGAATAGTGCTGCATCATATGATCACCGCCCAGCGCCAGCCAATCGTTGGCATCACGGTTTAGTAAACGTTCCTGATCAATCCAACCTCCTGGCTTATTATCTGTGCAACCAATAGCGAAAATGAGAAGCAAGGTCATGTAGAATATTTTTTTCATAAGAATTGCCGGGTTTGGTTTATTAAATATACTGGAATCAGTACTGATTTTTAAATATTTGGGCTGCTGGCGCGAGGCGCACCACCGGGCTTTCCGTTACAAGCTCCCGCGCCAGCGCAGTGCAGTTTATCCCGCCCCAGCGGGAGGCTTATCACTGCAATCCCTGCTGCGGGCACAGAGTAACCATGAAATGCTGACTAACCTATCAATCCATCATGGCGAGCCCGCCTTCGGGGCGTGGCCATCCCCGCACTATGAAAATCTGCTCGGGATAAAATATATTCTGAAAAATTCATACACTTTCTGCAAAGTACGGCTGAGGCAGAGTTGACTGCCGACACAGCAGGGTTCAACGAACTGGCACAACTTTTAAAAGCTGATAAAAGTGAGACGATAAAATTAGGCGGCACGTTTTCAAAAACACCGGTAGCGTTTAAAGTCACCGCGTATTTCCACACAACTATTACTGCAGGAGTATTATAAGGGAATCTCTAAAACCGTGCCTTTGACCACCTCAGTCAAAAGGAGTTTTTAGAAATGCCCATACTAAGCTTAATGTTCCCGGAAAAAATGCCTGCCCCAAGTGGGCATTTTTTTTGATTCTAACTTTTTTGCAAGTGGTTTAGAATCACCTCGGCATGAATTCGTGAATTTTCGATAAACCATTTATTGGTTTTCAAGCCACCGCATACAACGCCCGCAAGGTATAAGCCCTTAACATTCGTCTCCATTGTTTTTTCATCATACACCGGAGTGCAAAATTCATCATCTTGAAATTGAACCCCACACTTCTTCATAAATTCAAAAGGTGGCTGATAGCCCGTCATGGCCAGCACAAAGTCGTTTTCTAAAATCTTATCTCCTTCAGGTGTTTTGATGCACACCGATGTCTCTGAAATGCTTTTGACTTCAGAATTAAAATACGCCTTGATTGATCCTTCTTTAATTCGGTTTTTGATGTCTGGGCTTACCCAATACTTCACGCTTTCTCGTATCGTGGATTCGCGAATTACCATCGTTACGTCTGCCCCTTTTCGCCAGGTTTCTAAGGCAACGTCCACGGCTGAATTAGCGGCCCCCACCACCACAATTTTTTGCGCGAAGAATGGATGTGGATCATCGTAGTAGTGCCTTACTTTTGGCAAATCTTCACCAGGCACATTCAACAGATAGGGCAAATCATAAAAGCCTAATGATAAGACAACGTCTTTTGCACAGTAATCCTTTTTAGAGGTCTTTATCGAGAAGTTTCCCTCAGGATTTTTAGTAACCTCCTTCACCTCATCATACAGCTTTACGCTCAGTTTCCAGCTTGAGCAAACTCTTCGGTAATATTCCAGGGCTTCCGGCCGGGTTGGTTTGGGGTTATTGGATATGAAAGGAACATCTCCTATCTCCAGCCTGTCTGAAGTAGAGAAAAAAGTCATGTTGGCTGGATAGAGATATAAAGAATTGACCAAACATCCTTTTTCAAGAATCACGTAACTCAGCCCAGCTTTTTGTGCCTCAATGCCACAAGCCAGGCCAATAGGCCCCGAGCCTATGATAATAAGATCGTAAGTTTGCATGATATATCTACCTTTGAATAAGTTAACAATATTGTAAAAATTAAAGCACTTTTTTTATCACGAAACCCAATTGCTACATCTCCTTAAATTTATTTTTGAAGTCCGCTGATAAGTCAAATGCCAAATGGAAGAAGACTTAAAAAAAAATAGAAGAGTATATGGTGTTATCTCTGCGATAGCTTGGTTTGCATTGGCGCTTTTTTGGTCTGTTGATATGTCCTTTCGATGGATATTTTTTGGAGTAGCCTTCGCCTTCGGATCTATCTATCTTTTGAAGAGAGGTGCTTTTGATTTCAAGTCAGCCGATTTCTTTCAACAACCAAAGAGAAGCAAACGATCTAACGTTCCGGATGCAATAATATTAACGACCTCGCAAAAAGGTGCACTTTATTTTGGTGTTGGAACCTTAGTAACCCTTGTCCTGGCCTTTGTTATCTATGCCCTCTTTTCAGGATTTGAAACTCAGGAAAATGAAGAGCCGTCATCAGAGACAAATACCGAGATAGTTTTAACCAACACAAACAATGCAGATGAGGTACTTGAACAGGGGAATAATTTTTTCAACAACTCCCAATTCGATTCTGCTTTGATTTACTATAAGCATGCACTGCGGCTAAGTCCGGGATTTAAAGAAGCCCACTACAACATAGCCTTGATTTATTCAAGTCAATCTGATTTTTCTAAAGCTATCCTTACACTGGAAGAATGTTTGAAAAGCAATCCCAACTATGGAGATGGCTTGCAACTTATGGGCAATTGTTACTATGGCCAAAAACGCAATGATGAAGCTTTGCAATATTACGAACGTGCCTATGCATCCGGTACTCGTAATGCCGAGTTGAGTCATTACATGGCTTATTTATACGATCTGAAAAATAACACCCTCAAGGCAATTGATTTTTATAAGGAAGCTATTCAACAAGACAGCACCAGGGTTGAAGTTTACAAGCGCCTTGCCGAGTTGGAACCAGAAAAGGCTGATTGGTACTTGAAGAGGGTGCAGGAGTTAGATAAATGAGTTTCACTTTCAAAGTTTTAAGGTTTGAGTAAAGCCCTTGGTATTCTCTTCCGATTAGCCTACCAGTTCGTAGCCGCGTGGGGAAGGGAGGAAATTAACGATTAACTTAACCCAATGACAAAGCAGGGATCGTCTCTTTATTTCATCGCCATTGTTCCTCCTTCGCCCATTTTAGAACAAGCATCAGAATTAAAAAACTATTTCAAAGAAAAGTTTAACAGTAAGGCTTCACTCAACTCCCCTCCGCACATCACATTGCACATGCCTTTTCAATGGAGGGTGAAAAGAGAACAAGAGTTGGTTTCAAAACTTGAGTTATTCTCAAAAAATAAGAAGACGTTTACACTTGAACTTCAGAATTTCTCTTGCTTTGCCCCACGGGTGATTTTCATAAATGTTTTAGAAAACGAAGTGCTAAGAAATTTTCAACTTGAATTATATCGGTTTTGTAAAACGGAATTGAATCTTTTTAACGCACAATACAAGGATCTTTCCTTCCATCCTCACTTAACGCTGGCTTTCCGCGATTTGAAAAAACCTATGTTTGAAAAAGCGTGGGAGGAATTTAGTGAGAAAGAACTTTCATGCTCTTTTGCTGTTGAGCGGTTTACCTTGCTAAAGCACAATGGTAAAATCTGGGAATCATTCCGGGAGTATTTTTTGTAAAGGAAGCAATAGATTAAGGATTCAAGCTTCATAATCATGATGAATTTCTTGAATGGATGAGTGCATTCAAGTTATCGTTGTTAAAACATTTCGACCCTACAGGGAATGTCATTAAGTTAAGGGCTAAAGCCCATTACGCTTTTATTTTTTATAACCCCGGCATTAATGCCGGGGTTATAATTTGCTCTTCAGAAAGGGCTTTAGCCCGTCTATTGCGCTTAACTTAGTGACATTGCCCTAAAGGGCTTTCTGTAATTTTTAATTTTTCATACCAATATTTCGCCCAGTTGGGATTGAAAAGATCAAGTTTTTTGCGGGGCAGAATATTGGTAGAGGGATTCCTAATGTTATTTTTAAGGGACCCTTTCATATTACTAAAACCCTCCAAGGTCTCGTTGCTTTAGCGAAAAGACCTTGGAGGGTTTGCTCCAGCCGTGGTTATAAAAACTTTGTTGCTGACTCAGCGCGGGGAATTTGAAATGCATCTGAATGGATAGAAAGAACTCCAGTAATCTAGTGTAATGTTAATTGTAATTTGAACGGTTAATCTTTGCGGAGGCTATCTGATTTTACAGTGACTTTTACGATTAACTATTAACATTTCACGGTTAACTTAACACTAGATCATTTAATCACTTTCAATTTTCGCAAATCCTCTTTCAGTTGTGCGGGCGAAATAAAATGAATGCCTGGCAATCCTACCGCCAACCCGCCCTCGATGTTTCGTAAATTATCATCGATAAACAGAGCCGTAGCAGGATCGATCTTATGACGGTCAAAAAGGATTTGAAAAAATTCCGGAAACGGTTTGCGTGTCTTTTCAATACCCGAAACAACAATCCCATCAAACCAATGGAGGAATTCGAATTTTTCCAGCGCCCACGGAAAAGTTTCTGCCGACCAGTTGGTAAGGGCATAAATTTTATAACGCTTGCTTTCTTTTAGCTCTCGGAAGATGTTAACACTTTCCTGGATGGGCCCATTCATGGTCTCTTTCCATCTACCGTACCACGCACGTATGGCAGTTTCATAGTGCGGGTGGTGGCTCACCAATTCTTCTGTTGCTTCTTCAAATGAACGACCAGCATCCTGTTTCTCGTTCCAATCGTGCGTACATATGTTTTCCAGAAACCAGGTGATCTCTTCTTCTGTCTTAAAAATTTTACGATAGAGATAGCGCGGATTCCAATCTATCAGCACCGCACCTAAATCAAAAATGATTGTATCAACTTTAGTACTCATCTAAAATTTTAGTTAAAAATTTATGACTTAGAAAACGCCCACTTTAAAAAATGTGGCATTGCATCGGCCCATGTTTCAGGACTGTGCTTGCCATCTTTCAATTCCAGGTATTGGATATCGTGAAACGGCCGGTATCCTTTTTTTGTTAGCTCAACGATCAAGTCCAGCGTATCATCAATAGAATCAATTACTCCGTTCTTGTTCCGGTCGCTTCGCTCATCTTGAGTCCCCGTCTGAAACCAAAATTTCAAACCTGGTTTTAATTTACCGTTTCGGATTTGCTGGTGCATAATCCTATCGCGGTTGTCGGAATAGAACCGGCTCTTCGAATCGCGTTTGCGCCACCACATCGATCCACTGAACACTCCTACTTTATTAAAAACCTCCGGATGGTTCCAGGCAATATCCATGGCGCTAAGCCCGCCCATCGAATAGCCGGCAATAGCATGCTGACTTGGCGAAGGATCAACGGGATATTTATAAAGCAGGTAAGGAATTAATTCTGAAACAATGTATTTGGTGTAAGCTTTTGCTTTAAGCCCTCGCTTGAGATAGTCAGGTTTTGAGGCCACCCCATACTCTTGCATTCGGTCACCTGCTCGTACACCGGCCACAATGATTTCATTGATTAAACCCTCTG
>JANOLM010000174.1:0-1688 GCA_031419815.1 Bacteroidia bacterium | reverse complement strand
CTGCTGCTCAAATCCGGACAATCAAAATCCCCATCCGATTGGTCGCACGATGGAAAGTTCATTGCTTACTTTACTCTAAATCCCTATGATATTTGGATACTGCCCATGAACCCTTCCCCGCCAAAAGGCGGGGCAAGCGGGGAACGGAAACCTTTTGTATTCCTCCAGACAGAGTTCAATGAGCTGCGCGCAACTTTTTCGCCTGATGGCCGATGGATAGCCTACCAATCCAATGAGTCAGGAAGGAATGAAATCTATATCCGCCCATTTCCCGGCCACGGTGGCAAGTGGCAGGTATCCACAGCCGGTGGCACCCGGCCGTGCTGGCGCAAAGATGGGAAAGAACTTTTTTTTATAGGAACGGATTTAAGGCTTATGTCTGCACAGATCAATCTGGGGATTTCCACTATACAAATTAACACAGTGCAATCCCTGTTTGATCTGGGCTACACTGCTACCGCTTTCATTAACCGGGATTTTTATGATGTAACCTGGGACGGGCAACGCTTTCTGGTGGAATTGGATCAAGGCAACGAGATTTCAATACCGGTGACGTTGGTGGTGAACTGGCCGGGGGAGATTGGGAAGAAATAATCAACCGATAGCTTTATCTTTGAAATATGTCCTTTGTAGTTCCCATGCCTTCTCTTAAGCTTCGGCAGACAGGCCGGCTTTGAGTATGATATTTTTATTTCATACCGCCACAAGGATAACCGTTCAGGCTGGGTAACCGATTTTGTAAATGCTTTGAAAGAAAAACTCGCAGCGACTATCAAAGAACCTCTCACTATCTACTTCGATAAAAACCCCCACGATGGCCTATTGGAGAATCACTGTGTATATTCCCTTTTAGTAGCTTAATAATTTTCCCTAAATTTGAAATATGACCACACACGAATTAAAACCCGGCTTCAGCAATTTGCAATTAGAACTCCTAAAGCTTTATGCCAATGGGATTTCTGATGACCAGTTGACCGAGGTGAAGTGGCTGCTGGGAAAATACTTTGCCGAGAAAGCAACCCTTGAAGTGGATAAGATTGCTCAGGAAAAAGGATTGTCAGCCCAGGACTTCGTGAACAAATCAAAAGAACACCACCGTAGTGAAAATCGTGGTTGATACCAATGTGTTTATTAATGCCATTGGAACGACCTCTCCTTACCGTTGGATGTTGGATAAAATCATTTCCGGAGAATTTACTTTGTGCCTCAGCAACGACATATTCTTTGAGTATTGGGAGGTGCTTGAATCTAAAACCAGTCAAACAGTAGCAAACAACATTGCCAACTTTTTGGCCGTGATTCCCTCAGTAAAATTGGTAAACCCATACATCAAATGGGACTTGATGACCAACGACCCGGATGACAATAAGTTTGTTGATTGTGCCCTTAACACCGGAGCAGAATGTATTATTACTCATGACACTCATTTTAATCTGCTAAAGGAAATTCCATTTCCAAAGCTCAGCGTGCTTACGCCTGAAGAGTTTCAAAAAATTTACAGTCCTGGAATGAAATAAGGATTATGCCTTCCCTCATTCCCCACCTTCGAATACCTGCCTACCATGCCTACATTTTATTTCGGCAGGTAAACCGGCAGGCAGGCGACATCCACCTTCGTTGCACTACGGTGGACAAGTCTTTATCAATTAATATATGCCATCAATAGTTCAAGGATACGAGTACGACAT